>JABDQW010000229.1 GCA_013042055.1 Gammaproteobacteria bacterium
GGATTTCGATGTCACCACCGGTGCGCGTTTTCATACCTTGGAAATACTCTTATCCCTGCTGATCAAGTTTGCGACCATAGCGGTGCTCGGACCACCGCTGGTCGCCGTGCTAATTTTTGAAGTGTTACTGAACGCGACGGCGATGTTCAATCACAGCAACGTGCGCCTGCCGCTGCGATTGGATCGCAAGTTGCGCTGGTTTGTGGTCACGCCCGACATGCACCGCGTGCATCATTCGGTAGAGGATGACGAGGCAAACAGCAATTTCGGATTCAACCTGCCGTGGTGGGATCGGCTTTTTGGTACTTACCGCGACCAGCCAAGAGCCGGTCATGAACACATGAGTATTGGTATTCATACCTATCGCGATCCCAAGCAGGTTTCCCGGTTGCACGGTATGTTGTGGATGCCATTTGTCGGCAGAGTAAGCGGTTACGCCATCAATCGCCGCCAGTGGGACCAGGGCAATGAACACTAGCCACCTGATACGTCTGTTGATGGCGCTCGGGCTGGCACTCGGTATTGCGCTGGCGATAGTCTATCGGGATCGCTTCGCTTCGCTCGCAAAGACGGGGATGTGTCGGGCGCTTGTGTAACACGACTTAATGCATGCCCGTCATTGCGAGGAGCGACAGCGACGCGGCAATCTCCATCAGTCTCGCGAGCAGCAAGAGATTGCTTCGCTTCGCTCGCAATGACGGGACTTTCTCAATACCTTACCAGACGGCGTGAAATACCCGAGCTTTCGCCACATTTCAGTATATTTCTGTCGTCATCATCTATAACAATAAGAAACAAAACCGGTGAATAAGGATCGATAACGCAGTCGAGTGGCGAAGCCGTCTCTTGCAGTTTCCGGATGTGCGAGAACAACAAGGTCGGCACTTCAAAATGTGCGCACTCAAGGAGACTGGCTATGGGGTTTCAGCAGGATACAAAGATTATCCATCCGACAGCAATTACTGAGGGAACAGCTGTCCGAAGACCCACGTTACAGCATCGATCGTTCTCTAAACCGGCTCCCAATGTTGACAACGACAGATCGGTATTCGCTAATTTATGTCCAAGCTTATCGCGCAATCCTGGTTGGGCCTGCAATGTCGGATGATCCCGGACGTAGTGGAGGCCATGACGGCCTTCGCCGTTACTGCTGACCAGCCTGTCCAGGCTACCGCCACCTGGCCCGAACAGCAGCCGGCCAGTGACGAACTGATGACCGCGGCCGGCCTGGCCGTGTCTCGCCATGCGCCTGTCATCAGCCCCAAGGCCGGTGGCGAAGCCGATGCCGAGCAGACTCTGGTTGTGGCCCATCCTCTCGCGATGAAGGGTTCTCCCTACGGCGTCGTGGCGGTAAAGGTAGCTGCGCCGGCAGCACAACAGACTGCCGTCAGTCATTTGCTGCAATGGGGAGCGGCCTGGCTCGAGTTGATTTTGGCTGGCGATGAGCAAGCCGTTACAACCGATTCTCCACTGGTATCTGAAGTTCTGGCCGCAGCGCTGGCAAGCACAGAAAGGGATGAGGCGGCCACCACCGCTGCGACCGTGCTGGCACAACATCTATTTTGTGAACGGGTGAGCATCGGTCTGCAGCACCAGTTGACGCTTCGGCTCCATGCCATCTCAGGCATGGCACAGTTTGATGCTCGAACCAATCTGGTTCGTCAAATCGAAGCGGTCATGGATGAGGCCGTCACCACTGGCAAGACAATCACTTATTTACCATCATCGCCGGACGATCCACGTTCCGTCACTGCCCACGCACAACTATCCCAGCACGAGAGTGGCCGTTACGTCTGTTCCGTGCCCTTGTATAACCACGGTTCGGTCATCGGCGGCATAACATTCGAGTGCCATCAAGATAATGCTTTTTCACCGGCGCAAGTGGTGATTTGCGAACAGATCGCTGCGCTGCTCGGTCCGGTACTGGCTTTAAAACAACGTGATGGTCAACCATTACTCGGCAAAATAAAAGACGATCTGATCGATGCGCCCCTGCGCAGGCTGATGGGCCCACAAGGTTTTCGCTGGAAGCTCGCCGCTAGCCTTCTGGTGCTATTGCTGCTATTCGGTCTACTGCCGGGAGAATTCCGGATCAAAGCGCCAACCGTTCTGGAAGGAACCGTACAACGGGCTTTGGTAGCGCCGTTCGATAGCTACATCATGGCGGAACATGCCCGTGCCGGCACAGCGGTTAACGAGGGTGATGTGCTGGCCGAACTGGATGCCAGAGATCTGAAACTGGAACGGCAAAAGTGGCATAGCCGGCACCAGGAATACCGCAAGCAATACGATAAAGCCCTGGCCGGCCTGGAACACGCCGAAGCCCGCATCGCCAAAACCCAGGCCGCACAGGCCGCGGCGCAACTGGCTTTGCTGGATGAGCAACTCGCACGCACCCGCTTACTTGCGCCTTTCGATGGTGTCATCATCGCCGGCGACCTGAGTCAGGCGCTGGGCACACCAGTGGAGCGCGGACAGGTATTGTTCGAGGTCGCACCGTTGGACGAATACCGGGTTATTCTGAACGTGGATGAGCAGGACATAACCTACCTGGCAGTGGGACAGACCGGCCAGATGACCCTGTCGGCATTGCCGGGCCGGCAGTTTCCTCTGGAAGTCGAAAAGATAGCCTCGATCTATCTGATCGAAGGCAGCAGTGCATTCCGGGTCGAGGCGCGCATTACCGATACCAAGTTAAAAGACGCACTGCGACCTGGTTTGCAGGGTGTCGGCAAGGTGGTCATCGACGATCGCAGCCGGCTCTGGATCTGGACCCGCCGCCTGATTGCCTGGATGCGGTTGCAGTTGTGGAAATGGTTGCCCTGAACTGATGGCTGATCTGTCCACGACCGCGGTAACTGAAGGTTGGGATCGCATCGCCCACACCAGGCCACGGCTGCGCAGCCAGGCTAGTATATATTGTCATCAATATCGCGGCCGACCCTGGTATGTCTTGCAGGATCGCGCCTCGGCACTGTTCTACCGCTTCAGCAGTCGGGCCTATGCGTTTATTCAACAGCTCAATGGCCAGCACAGCATACAGGCCATATTCGATGGGCTACGCGCCTCCCAGACATCTTCGGCGCCATCGCAGCAGGAAATCATCCAGCTGTTGGCGCAACTGAATGCTTCCGACTTGTTGCAGTGCGATCAGCCGCTGGATACCGAGGAGCTCGTCGCGCGCCGGCGCAGGCAAATGCGTAATCCCTGGCTGCAACGGCTGATGCAGCCACTGGCCATGCGTTTTCCGTTGGCTGATCCGGACACCTGGTTGGTGCGGCTGCAGCCGTTTTTCAGTCGCGTGTATACCCGTACCGGTTTTCTTCTGTGGTGTCTGCTGTGTGGCTTTGCCGCAATGGCCGCCTTGAGCCATTGGGCGGCGTTGACTGAACACTGGTCCAGCCGGGCGTTGGACCCGCAGAATATCGTGCTGCTGATTCTGTTGTACCCAGTGATCAAAGCGTTGCATGAACTGGGCCACGGTATGGCGGTGAAGCTATGGGGTGGAGAGGTGCACGAGATTGGCGTTATGCTGTTGATATTCATGCCGATACCTTATGTGGATGCTTCATCGGCTAGCGCTTTCGTTAATAAATGGCGCCGAATCGTGGTTGGTGCGGCTGGAATCATGGTCGAGCTGTTACTGGCCGCCTTGAGTATGCTGATCTGGTTGAACGTAGAGCCCGGTCTGATCCGTGATATCGCATTCGACGTTATGTTGATCGGCGGCATCTCCACGGTGTTATTCAACGGCAATCCATTATTGCGCTTCGATGGTTACTATGTGTTGTCGGACTGGCTTGAGATACCCAATCTGGCAACTCGTTCCAATCAATATCTTGGTTACCTGGTCAAGCGTCATATATACGGCATTCCTGAGCCTCGCTCGCCGGTCAGCGCTGCCGGAGAAAGACCCTGGTTCGTACTGTACGGAATCAGCGCCTTTTTCTACCGCTTGTTCATTACCCTGACGATTGCGCTGTTTGTGGCCGGCCAGTTTTTTGTGATCGGAATGATCCTGGCCGGTTGGGCGCTGATCATGCAGATCCTGTATCCCTTGTACCGCCGTCTGGCATTCCTCATCACCAGCAACGAACTGGCTGGGCGTCGCCGCCGCGCTTTGTTATTAACGTTTTTCGTTGTGCTGTCGGTTTTTGTTGTGACTTTTGTTCTGCCCGTGCCGTCATGGACCAACGCTGAGGGGATCTTGCGTTTACCCGAGGAAACGATGGTACGCACGAACACGGGAGGATTCATCGTGCGTGTTCTGCAAGCCGATGGCAGCCAGGTGCAACAGAACACGCCATTGTTTCAAATCGACGATCCTTTATTGCAGGCGCGGCACAAAGTGACTCAGGCGAAGCTGGCTGAACTGCAGACCAAACAGACGTCTCAACTATTGGTCGATCGCACCAGGGTAGCGATACTGCGCGATGAAATCACCAGCGTGGAGGCGCAGTTGGCTGATATTCAGCAACGCCTGAACGACCAGATCGTGGTCAGCAAGCTCGACGGAATCTTCGTCGCCCCGTTGGGCCAAAATATGATTGGCCGCTTCGCGGAACAGGGTAGCTTGCTGGGTTACGTCGCAGCGTTTTCTGAACTGACCGTCAGGGTCGCGGTGCCACAGCAAACCCTGGATCGGGTGCGCCGTCATACCGATTCAGTGGTGGTCAGGCTGGCGGCGGATACCAGCAGAGCCCTTCCGGCCCGGATACTAAGCGAGGTTCCCCGGGTCAGCGATCAGTTGCCGAGTTCTACCCTGGGTTCGCAGGCCGGCGGATCGATTGCGGTGGATGCCCGTGACGAAACCGGGATCCGTGCGATGGACCAGATTTACCAACTGGATATCGCACTGCCTGGCGAATCACTGCGGGGTTATATTGGTGGCAAGGTACACGTGCGTTTCAACCATGCTGCCGAGCCCATCGGCCAGCAATGGCTACGCAGCCTGCGTCAGCTGGTTTTGCAGCAACTCCAGATCTGACGGGCAGAATCATTAGCTCTACGCCCCAGTGCTGTCCCGCCTCCACGTCATCCCGGCATGTTTTTAGTCGGGATCCAGCGTCTTAAGTCACTGGATTCCAGCCACAAACATGCTGGAATGACGGTAGTCAAGTGACTGCCTGACTGAAAGTCTCTCGTTCGTTGAACCATGAGAAAAGCCGCAGATAAACGCGGTATTCATAGGAACAATCACCAGAATGCATCAATTAAGTTGGGTCGACCCACTTTCGCTACATTGCCAGTGTTTGCTGCTATACTTTTGGGGTTACCTAAGCTTTTCCAAGCTCCAAAAATCCTCAAAATTTCCATCTTTCGCAGGCGAGCCTTCGGCTCTACCTGGCCCCAAAATTGACCCTAAAGTTTTTCTGATATACGCCGAAAACGATTGTATAAACAAGGACTTCGGAACATGATATTGCTATAGGGTCACTGAAATGGAGAGATTTATGCGTTTACCCCTTGCTCAGGCACAGATGTCGCTGCCGGCCAGAAGCCTGGCTTTTGCAGCGCTACTGATCGGGCAGCCAATGGCGGTGGCAGTGGCGGATACCGCGGTGGACTGTGTGATAACACCTTTTCTGACGGTTGATGTTGCCAGCGCCGCTCCGGGCGTTATTGACAAGGTGTACGTCGAGCGGGGCGATCAGGTCGAGCAGAATCAGGTCGTAGCTATGCTGGATGCGGACGTAGAAAAAGCCGCCGTCGATATCGCCGAGGCACGCTCGACCATGGTGTCTGAAGTCATGCTGGGTAGAGTCAACATGGACTATGACAAGCGTAAACAAGAGCGTTTGTCTTCGCTACATGGGCAGAATGCCATCTCGACCCAGGACAAGGATGAGGCCGAACGTAGTGCCAAAGCGGCCAAGCTCAAGTTACAGCATGCGAGGGATCTGCACCAGTTGCGTCAGCTCGAGCTGCGCAAAGCGGAGGAGGAATTACGGCAACGTAATGTGCGCAGCCCGATCCAGGGGGTGGTGGTACAGCGTTTCAAATATTCGGCAGAATACGTAGAAGACCAACCCATCATGCGCATTGCCCAGCTGGACCCGCTGCACATAGAAGCGATCGTACCGATGGAAATGTTCGGCAAAATTCAGGTGGGCATGAGTGCCGACGTCTTTCCTGAAATCGTCAGCGATGAAGCAAGACAGGCGAAAGTAACCGTAGTCGATAGCATGGGCGATGCCGCCAGCGGAACATTTGGTGTGCGCCTGACGATGGACAATCCTGCTAACGCGCTGCCGGCTGGCATCAAATGCCATGCCCAGTTCGATTTGAACAGCAAACCGAAGCAATTGGCCGCCGCCAGTGAACCTGTCACACCGCAACCACTGCGATCGGACGAAACGGCAACGCATCGTGATGTAATGCAACTGGCAATGTTGGATGAACGCGAGATAGCCACGCAGACGGATGCCCTTGATAGCTATGAAAGTATCGAGGATACGACAGAAGGCGGCCTATCGATCGAACATCAACAGAAAACTGCTGTTTCCGGTCAGTATGATGATGACATCAACGGCATGCCAAAAGTCTGGTTAAAAAGACCGGCAGTAAACGTTCGTGCTGAGCCTAACCAACGAGCCGCTATCATTCGCAAAGCCGAGCAGTCGGATTCAATTTACAAGATTGAGGAAGTCCAGGGATGGTTCAAGGTGTATCTGCCCGAAAAAGATACGGTCGGTTATATGGCTGGATTCCTGCTCGGTGAAATGACCGATGCATGGCAACCGTAGATGCTGCTGCCGTCATGCCTGCCCGGGTCCCAACCGCTTTATCAAAGCCAGGATTGAGCTCCATGGCTAACCGATCAGCCATCAGGATCGTAGGGCGCGCCATGCGCACCGCGAATCTTCAGTTTGCTAGGCTGTTCTGGTGCGCACGGCGCACTCTACACACTACGTTGATGATCTTCAACAAATCCTGGGTTGAGCGCCATGGCTAGCCGATCATCCGTTAAAAAGGTATCGAGCCTGTTCGAAGCGGATGATAACCGATTCGAGCTGGAGCCATTGGAACCCCGCCTGTTATTGTCCGCCGACCCCCTGGGTACCCAGGTTTCTGCGGACCTCAGTACTTTTCAATCCGATCGGGATGCTGGCGGCGAGGCCTACGATGCCGAACGAGTGACTGCCTTTCTATCAGCGCTGCCTCAACCCGAGCAGAATCGCGGTGATGTTGGCGACTCGTTGCCAGCAGCGCTGGATCTGGATTCATTAGACGCGTTAAGCGCGGGCGAAAACGTTCGTGTGCTGGATGATTTCATTGATATCTCGGCCATTCTGCTCAATCGTGACCCGATCGACAGTGAACCAGCACGCCATGAAATAATTTTCGTGGACAGCCGCACGCCAGACATCGAGTCACTGCTGGTGGATATTCAACGGGCGGATACCGGCATCCGCTACGACATCATCCTGCTGGACGCCGAGACAGACGGTATTGATCAAATCAGTGACGTCCTGAACGCGTACCATAAACTCGATGCCGTGCATTTTGTCAGCCATGGAAGTACCGATGGTGTCCAGTTGGGCGACACCTGGTTGCAATCCGCCAATATCGAACAATACGCCAGTCGCATCGCCGGCTGGCAGAATAACCTTGGCGTTGAAGCTGACCTGTTGTTCTACGGTTGCGACCTGGCAGGCAGCGAGGCTGGCAAGGCGCTGGTTGGACAACTCAGCCGCCTGAGCGGTGCCGACGTAGCAGCCAGTGACGATCTGACCGGTGAGACCAGGCTTGGCGGTGACTGGGAACTGGAGCATCAGGTCGGTGATATCGAGACCGGCCTCGCCGTATCGCTAAACGCGCAACAACAATGGCATCATGTCCTGGCTCCACCCGTCTTTCAGAATGCGGGTCCCTACAACATTGACGAAGGCGCGAGCGCTGCTACGGCGGTTGGGGATGTCGATGCCGATGACGGTGACGGCGG
>JABDQW010000233.1 GCA_013042055.1 Gammaproteobacteria bacterium
CGTTAGGCAACAAGCGGAGATCTATATGGTGTCACAATCAAAGCAGAGACAAATCCTGGGTCTTGTCGGTTGGCTCGTTGTGAGCTTTGTCGCCTCAGCTGTTGGGGCAGTAGCGTCAATAAACGCCAAGTCTTTTTACAGCCAGCTTGCCCAGCCTATCTGGGCACCGCCTCCATGGCTTTTCGGGCCAGTCTGGACCGTGTTGTATGCCTTGATGGCTATTGCCGCTTGGCTGGTTTGGCGCTCCGGGGGATTCCGCAGCAATCGCATCGCGCTCTCGTTGTTTCTGGTACAGCTCGCACTCAACGCGCTTTGGAGCTGGCTCTTCTTTGCCTGGAATCGCGGTGCATTAGCATTCGCCGACATCGTGTTACTTTGGGTCTTTATTGTTGCCACTCTCGTCTTTTTCTGGCGCGTGCGTCCTCTGGCCGGCTCTCTCCTAATACCATACCTGTTGTGGGTCAGTTTCGCATCTGCCCTAAACTATTCTGTTTGGCAGCTCAATCCCCAGGTTCTGGGTTAGTGGGTATGGTACCTGACAATTTATTCAAACCGAATCCGCTTCGCGGGTTAGCTGCGTAGTTCAGGTATTCTAAATATGGAGCAAAAATTCTGGAAAATAGAGGGTTATGATGGTGCGAAAAAAATCTTCGAGAAGGACGTAAGGTTTGGATCTTTCTCTGAAAACCAAATTAAGTGTCTACTAAAGGCTATGGTTTCAAAAACAGGTTTGGAACTCGATGAGATGATTGGTGCTTATGCAGGAAAAAGTGCAAAAATATCCAATGAGCTACTGAAAGTACATAGAGATCAAGCTACTGCTACTTTTTTATGCGGGAACAACCCTCGCTTCACAGCAAGGTTGGTAACGCATGAAAATTTATAACAGGGCGCTCTGGTCGCGACCTACCATCGGTCGGCCGCTTAGCTCGACATTATGTTTAATTATTGAATTGACTGGTCATGTCGGAAATTGAATTTTCAAAGCAAGAGAAAGAGATTATTACCAAGAAAATTAAGCTTTATTTTTCTGAGGAGTTAAATCAAGACATTGGCCAATTTGATGCACAATTTTTGCTGGACTTTTTTTCAGAGGAAATTGGTTCGTATTTCTATAATCGCGGTCTTTATGATGCCCAGTTGATTCTTGAGAGAAGATTGGAAGAGATTACTGAAGCTATCTATGATTTAGAAAGAATCACGGAATTCCGCAGATAGACTACTAAAGTACGGTGGCAATGCCGTTCAGCGGAAATGCTGCAATGTGGACTGCGACTGGATAGCTGGCGTTATACTGTGCGAAATCACCTTCGATTTGCTGAGTAGCGGGAGAAAACACCAGATGAACCACCACTGCGAGAAGGGTATGGAAAGCACCCTAATCGTCACGCCATAAGTCCGTCACCTCATGCGCGTTTTACTGGTTTCGGCGAACCGCGAGCACCTGCCAGATCCGATCTTTCCGCTCGGTCTGGCATATGTCGCTGCCGCCGTGAAGATCGCAGGCCACGAATTAGCGGTGGCCGACCTTTGTTTCGGCCGCAGGCCACTGCATGACCTGCGTATCCAGGTCAGCCGTTTCGAACCGGACGTCATCGGCTTATCACTGCGCAATGTTGACAACGCCGCCTACCCACTCACGGTCGATTATCTTGCCTTACACCGCGAAGTCGTCGACACCCTGCACGACCAGTGCACCGCCCCGGTCGTACTCGGCGGCTCAGGCTTTTCGATCATGCCACAGGCTTACATGCGTGAACTCAATGGCGACTGGGGCATAGTCGGCGAAGGTGAACGCTCGTTTGTCGATTTATTACAGGCCCTGGCTGACGGGCGCAGTCCGGCATCGGTACCTGGCGTCGTGTCATCTGAATGGGCATCGGCGGCTGTTGATGGCCCGCTTATTCAGCCGCAGCGCCCGGCGCATTGGGCGCACGGCTTGCGCCCGCTGCGCGCGCCATTCGATTACGCCCGCTACATCCGGCGCGGTGGTACCGGCAACGTTCAAACCAAGCGCGGCTGTGTTTTCAATTGCAGTTACTGCACGTACCCGTTGCTGGAAGGCAACCGTTTTCGCGCGCGTGAGGCCGCTGACATTGTCGATGAAATCGACGGACTACAGCGTGATTACGGCTCGCATCCGATTTTTTTTGTCGACTCGATACTCAATTTTCCGTACGGCCATGTCGAGGCAATCTGCGAGGAAATCCTGCGCCGAGGACTCCGGCTGCGCTGGAGTTGTTACGCCACGCCGGTCAAGCTCGATCGCCGCCAGGCACAATTAATGTCACGTGCCGGCTGTGAAGGTATCGAGCTAGGGACAGATGCGGTCGACGATGAGCAGTTGGCGCGACTGGGTAAGTCTTTCAACGCTGACGGTGCGGAACGCGCGAACCGCTATTGTATGGAGGCCGGCCTGCGTGTCTGCCAGACCATCATCTTCGGTGCACCAGGTGAAACTGAAGCAAGCATTCGTGCCACCTGCAGGGCTCTCAGGGCGATGAGACCAACCGCAGTCGTCGCGATGACCGGCGTACGCATTTACCCCGGCACGCCATTGTCTCTGTCATTGATCGACCAGGGTCAAATCGAAGGCGATGCGATCGGGCTGCTTCCCACGTTCTATATTGAACCCGCTGTCAGGGATTTTCTGCCCAGCTTTCTTCAGCAGCAGGCCTACGAGGCGGGTAACTGGGTCCTGCCCGGTCTAGTTGAACCGATTCAGTCGGGCAGTCAACGCATCATCCGCGCGCTCGGTATTTCGGGACCGCTGTGGCGATTGTTTCAAAAGCCCTGGATGCAGTGGCTCTACCGTGACCACTTCAAGCGTCCGAATACCAGTTGGGGCGTGCCGAAAGCCTCCAAGCGCGTGATTTGAATATGCAATCACTGTGGCCTTCTGGCCCCGAAAGAATACCCCTGGGATGGAGCAAACATAAATCAAACAAACACGAACACCCAATCTGTGGGTGTCCTGGCTCAGGCTGTTAGTGCCACTAGCCCGCATTTCTCACCAGTCGGAGTAGATACGCTGAGCCGGATAATCCACCCGCGTAGTCAGGCATTAAGCAGGGCGTTAATACTTTGATCGGCCCAATTCACCGCGTTGAGATAAGACTGGGTATATTGCATGGGATTGGTATTATTGTTATCTAGTTCATCCCATAGACATTTCTCGTACTGTAATACCTGTTTATATATTTCGCCCTGAATGCCTGTTCTGTCGAGCAAGGCGAGCTTAATCGGTATACTCAGAGTGACGTTATCCAGCAGTTCGACTAAAGGCTGGTCCATAAGCGCATCGAGTACCGAAAACAGGCCAATTATGAACATCTGGTGTTTGATTTCTGGGTGTCTTATCTCCGCCAGTGCCTCACACATCTTTCCACGGATGATCCCGGTCTTGATCAATTCAATCGGTTTCGAATCGACATTTTTAGACATCAAGATCAAGGAAACCCAGTTTTTTAGATTGTTCAGGCCGAGCAGCAGAATTGCGTCTTTGATTGAGTCGATCTCACGCCGGAGTGCGAAAGCCGCACTGTTGATGTAGCGTAGCAGTTTGTATGATAGCGCGATGTCTTGGACAAGAACCTCTTCGAGCTCTTTCGCATCGGTTTGCGGATCGTGAAGTTTGCTAAGCAAGTTCAGAACAACTAGTTTGTTACTGGGTAACGTTTTTCGCGAGAGCATAACCGGGTAGCAGAAGAAATACCCCTGAAAATAGTCAAAGCCAAGATCGTGGCAATCTTCAAACGCCTCGTGTGTCTCGACTTTCTCTGCAACAAGCTTCACAGCGTATGGCCGCAGTTGATTGACCTGGTGCTCAAGATCGGTCTTTGCCAAGGTTCTGACATCGATCTTTATGAAATCGGCTAACAGTATCAATGGGGTGAGTTCTTTGCGAAACACAAAATCGTCAAGGGCAATTAGATAGCCATCGGATTTCAGTCGTTTCACGCCGTTGACGACTTCATCGTCGGCCTGTATGGACTCATGCAGTTCCAGCACGGTTTGGTCTCTGAGCATCGGAGTGAGGCTATCGTTGACCACAAATTCTCGGGGAAGATTGATAAATCCGAGCGCACTGCCAACAATGTTTTCGATGCCTATATTCAAAAAGGAATTGAGGATGGTTTCGCAGGAAGCCTGGTCAGCATCAATGATGTTGGCCTGGTTAATAATATTTGTACGATAGAGCAGCTCATAGCCCATTACAGCCTTGTTCCGGTCATAAATAGGCTGGCGAGCGATGTAGAGACGGTCCATTGGAGTCCTTTTATTATCTTTTTAAATAAGGATAGTCCAATTTTTGTCGTTGGGCACCTAATGTATGACGAACATAGGCAGTTATTGCCGTCCAACTCAATCGCCATTCTGCTCTGCTTTTGGCTGGATTAAGCTGCCGGGAGCAGGTTTCAACAGCCGGGCTAGCAAGTCGACGTATTTGGCGATGAAACTTGATCCCGAGAATGTGTCTGATGACTATGGGTGCTGGTCTCGCTCACGTCTTATTTCATTATTGACCAGCCGACTGAGGTCGTTCACCTGTTCCGCGATCAGTTCTATCGCATCGTCTGCAGACAGCAGTCCTTGCAGATCGCCTTCATCATCGACTACCAGCACTCGCCGTACTCCCTTGTTTTTCATCAGGTCCAGGGTGTCCAGCAAACTGGTATGTTCCAATACATTCAGGGGATCTGCGCTCATGACGTCCTTGACGACTAACGTACCCGGGTCAATTTCCTGTGCGACAACTTCAATTACAATATCACGATCGGTTATGATGCCAACTGGTCGTGCTTTTTCACCTTGTTTTTCAACGACGACCACATTGCCTACGTGATGCTGTCGCATCAGCCCCGCCGCTTCGGTAACTGAGATATGCGGCTCGACAACGATCACCTCCCGATTGCAATATTCACCTGCTGTCATGTATTCACCTCGCTTTACTGTTAAATACGCTGTGGAAAACGATAGGGGCGTTTACCAATTTGACGTATAGTCTTTTGCAGTAAGTTTAAACGGTAAGGATATCAGATCCCGCTTCGGCCCGCTCAATCGGTGGCCAATAAACAGTACCTTGCGTTCATATATCGAATGTCAGGATGACCCAAAATATAGATTCTAATATCATACGGCGTTATGACAACGATTAATCAGCAAGATGTCGACCAGGAATGGGCAGCCAGAGGCTTCAGTTGCAGCTTGTGGGTGGATCCACCGGGGCAACGTTGGGAGGACTTCGTGCATAGCACCGACGAACTCGTCGTTGTTATCGAGGGCGAGTTGGAGTTTGAAATTAACGGTGAAATAAGTCATCCCAAACTCGGTGAGGAGGTCTTCATTCCTGCCGGAGCGGTCCATTCAGTTCGCAATATAGGTAGTTCAACTGCTCGCTGGCTCTATGGCTACCGCTAACTAACGGCTGATCAAGCACTTCCTCGGCACAAGGGCTACGCCACCATACTAAATCCGATTCGACGCAATCAGTGAAGCCAAGACTAATACATGATAACTGTTTTGTTAACCGATTCGGTCCCGACCAATGCGATTGATTGTCCGCTGTTGTTTTCCGATAGGATGCTGTGCCAATGCGGCTGTTAGCGGATATAGCATGCAGTCAATCTCTTGCTAAATTCCCGCATCAAGCCTGTTGTTGGTTGTAAGGGCCCGGCGCCTGTCGAACAGTTGTGTTCCAGGCGTAACAGTACTAGACTGGCGATAGGCTTGAGCGCAGACTGATCCTTTTAGCAGCACGTGATCACCGTATCTAAGACCTGTTCGATAATTGACCAAAGGTTATTGCATTATGTTTTGTCGTATCGGTATTGTGTTCTTATTGTTTGCCTGTTCTTCATTCACACTGTGCAATATGGTTATGATAGGTTCCGCTCATGCTGTTCAAGGGAATACAGAGGGCGTTGAGCAGAACGGGTCAGCCAAGATCTACGGCAAGGTCACGGAGGTGTTGGAATCCGCGGGATATACCTATGCCGAAGTCGATACCGGCAGCGAGAAAGTCTGGGCTGCAACCGCCACTACAACGACAAAGGTCGGAGACATGATTGCGTTCACGACCGAGATGCCGATGAGAGATTTCCACAGTAAGTCGATGAATCGCGATTTTCCATTGCTCTACTTTGTGAGCGAATTTATCGCTGATCAGTCAGTTCAGTCAGTTCAGTCAGTCACAAGTGCCGAGCAGCGCTCGCCGCATAGTATGAGTAAAAAGGATGCGACGGCCGCGCCCATCACGGGCATCGATAAAGTCAAAAATGGCAATACCATTGCCGAAGTCTATGCAGATCAAGAAAAGCTCGACGGCCAAGTAATTCGCGTGCGGGGACAGGTGACCAAGTACACCGCGAACGTGATGGGCAAGAATTGGCTCCACATAAAAGACAGTAGCACCCAGGAAGACCTAACTATTACCAGCAACGACGCCGCTACACTCGATAGTGTTGTCGTTATCGAGGGCAAGTTAGCGTTGGATAAGGATTTTGGATATGGCTATGTCTACCCGCTAATTGTCCAAGATGCGAGCGTAACCACGGAATAAGGCTGGCCCCCGCTGCTGTCCCACCTCCTTATCTTTACGAGTCGCAACAGTGATGCGGCAATCTATCGGCATTAGCGAATGCGTCAGGAGATTACAAGTTACATCCGTGTAACTTATTGCCCCTTAGGGGCCGCACTTCGTGCGTTAATCTTTCTCCTGGATAGATTCATGCTTCGCTTCGTTCGCAATGACACGTGATAATTGCACTTGTGTGTGTAGTTCGTTACGTTATGTGAGACAGCAGAGGCTGAAACACCGTGCTGTGATCGTGTCGGTCCCGATTAACGAACGCAAATGGGTTGTTTGAATATGAGAATACCGGTATTCGTCATGTGTGCTCTGGTGATCGCTATGCTACCGCCGCAGCTTGGTGGGGCTGAGTCACAGTCACGGATTGTTACCGGTGATGTCATCGCCAATCGCGCCGTAACGCTGGCGACACGTATCATGGGCCGCATCACAACGGTCCATGCGGAAGAGGGCGACACGGTCAAGGCTGGCCAGGTCATTGTCGAACTCGATGATGCCGAGTATCAGGCCAAACTGCGCTCCGCCGAGGCGGCTCTCGAGAGAATGCAGGTCGAGCTCGCTCATCGCAAGCGTATCAAAGGGCGCCTGGCAAAGCTCGCGAAGAAGAATGCTACTTCTGAAGAAGCCATGGATGAGGCCGAGTATACGTACCAGGTGGCGCAGTCCAATTTGAAAGCAGGGCAGGCCGAGATTGACGGGATCAAGGCCACGCTGGCGGAAACTCGAATCAAGGTGCCGTTCGATGCGGTGATTATTCGCAAATTTGCCGAGATTGGCTTGGTTACACAACCAGGCGACGCACTCTATCAGATACAGGACCAGAGTCTGTTGAAGTTCAGGGCGCGCGTCAAGGAAGGTGATCTCGCCCATATCAAACTGAATGACCAAGCGCGCATCACTATCACCGCTATGGGCGATGAAGCCGTTTCCGCTAGGGTCATTACGATCATACCGGCAGGTGACGAACGCCATACTTTTATCGTTGAACTCGAGTTGCCTAAGCAACCCGGACTGTACCCCGGTATGTTCGGTAAAGCCGTCTTCAACTAGCCTGGATGTCGCACGGCGGAGGTCGACTATGCACGCATTGATCCGCTATTTTGCGCAGCGTAACACCGTCGCAAATGTGTTCACCCTGATGGTGGTGCTGTTAGGTCTGAGCACGCTGTCGTATATTCAACGCGATAACTTCCCCAGTGTCGACTTTGCCGAGATGGTCATCACGACGCGCTATCCGGGTGCATCACCCCAGGATGTCGAACTCAACGTCACCAATAAAATTGAGGAAGAACTCAAGGAGGTGGATGGGCTCAAGCGCGTGACATCGTTCTCGATGGAAAACATTTCGGTCATCAATGTCGAGATCGATCTTGATGTTGAGGATAAGGATAAGGTCAAAACGGACGTACGTGATGCGGTCTCGAGGACATCCGATCTACCCGTTGAAGTCGATGAACAACCGCTGGTTCAAGAAATCACGACAGCAACCGGGATCCCGATTATCGAGATAGGTTTGAGTGGCGACATACCCTATGCCGAACTGCGTGAATACGCACGCAGGGCAGAGAAAGCACTGGAAGATATCTCCGGTGTGGCGAGGCTGAAGCGCTACGGTTACCTTGACCGGGAAATTCGCATCGAACTGCTGCAGGATGCGATGGAGCAATGGCAGGTGCCGGGAGCGAAGCTGGTCGATGCGATTGCCAAGCGGAATATTCGAGCTAGCGGTGGCTCATTCGAATCCTACACCAGCGAAAAGAATATTGTGACGCTGGCGCAGTTCGAACACCCAGGGGAAGTAAGCGATGTTATCGTCGATGTCACCGCAGAGGGCACCTTGGTGCGGGTCAGCGATATGGCCATCGTCAAAGATGCGTTCGAGCCTGAAAAAGTGCGTTCGCGCATGAACGGGCGCCAGGCCATTTCCTTTCTGGTGTACAAGAAGGAAACCGCGGACATCATCAGGACCGTCGATCGTATCAAGGCGTTCGTCGACGACAACCGTCACCGATTACCCGAAGGTGTGAGTATCGAGTATTCCAACGATGTGTCCCAGAATGTACGAAACCGTTTGGGTGTCGTGCTTTCAAATGGCGCCATGGGCTTGATGCTGGTGCTGTTCATGCTCGCATTATTTCTCGATCTGCGCTCCGCATTCTGGGTGGCGATGGGGATACCGGTGACCCTGTTGGGTGTTATCTTCCTGCTCCCCGTGTTTGGGGCCTACCTGGATTCGATCGCGTTGGCGGCGATGATACTGGTCATTGGTATCGTCGTCGATGACGGTATCGTGGTTGCCGAGAACATCTGGCTGCATCGTGAACAAGGGATGACGCCACTGGATGCCGCGGTTGAGGGGACGGCGTCGGTGTTTCTACCGGTGGTCACCACGCTGTTGACGACAGCGCTCGCCTTTGCCCCGATGTTCTTCATGTCGGGTACCCTGGGTGATTTTGTCTACGTTATTCCACTGGTCGTCGTGCTCGCACTGCTGGTTTCGTTTGGTGAGCTAATCATCGCGCTACCGGCGCATTTGATCGCGGGCGTGAAGCATGAAGCGGTTTATCCAGTTAAAAAGCGCCGGGCAGTCGATTTCGAGCGTTTTCGTGAGCAATTTGGGCGCGCGTTGAAGCACATGATTCGCTGGCGCTACGCGTTTATCGCGCTATCATTCATCGCACTCATCACCGCCTTCTGGTACGCAAGCCGCTATATAGATTTTGTACTGTTTCCAACGCAGACAGCGGATCGGTTTTACGTTCTCGCAGAGCTACCGACGGGCTCATCGCTGGACCACACCGCCGATACCATCACCCAGCTCGAGGCGGCGGTCGAGGCCTTGCCGCCAGGTGAAGTGGATTCCTATGTGACGCGAATCGGTTCACATGGCGATTTCAATATGGGTGAGAATGAACACTGGGCGTATGTAGGCGTTTACTTGACGCCGTTTGCGACGCGAGAGCGCGATGCCGATCAGATCGTCGAGGACTTGAGAGCTCGTAGCGCGGCGCTTGCGGATATCGAACGGTCGATCTTCGTGATCGACAGTGGCGGTCCGCCTGTGGGTCGACCCATCACCCTGCGTATCGTCGGTAGCGATGATGTTTTGCGTGCAGAACTGGCAGCAGTCGTCATGATGCAGCTGGCTGAGGTCGAAGGTGTCAAGGACATCGACCGCGACGACAAGCGCGGAAAGGAGCAGATCAATATCGACATCGACTTTATTCGCCTTGCCGATTCTGCGCTGACGGTATCAGACATTGCGCGCAATGTTCGTCTGGCTTTCGATGGCGAAGTGGTGACTTCGGTGCGATACGGCGCTGAGGACGTTGATTTCCGGGTGTTGTTCGAAGATACCGCGCGGAGTTCTCTGGATAGTCTGTCCGATCTGGTGATACCCAATGCGCGCGGTGAGTTTATACGTCTCGAGGAAGTCGCCGCTTTCAGCATGGATGCCGGGCCGTCGAATATGTATCACTTTGATAACGAACGTGCGATTACCGTGACGGCGGACGTGGCAAAGGATGTGGTGACGCCGCTGGTTGCGATCGAGCGGGCGCTTACAGGTATCGATGTCGATACCGATTGGCCGGGGATGCGTATCGTCGTCGGTGGCGAAGCGGAGGAAACCTCAGAATCGATGGGCAGCCTTATCGTTGCATTCGTCGCTGCAGCCGTTGGTATTTATCTGTTGCTGCTGTTGTTGTTCAATTCGTTGGCGCAACCGGTGCTGGTCATGATTGCGATACCGTTTGGTCTGGTCGGTGTGATCCTGGCGTTTGCCCTGCATCAGCAGGCACTGGGCTTTCTGGCGATGTTGGGCGTTGTCGGGCTGACCGGTATCCTGGTCAACGATTCGTTGATTCTGGTGAACCTGGTCAACCGGATGAAGTCAACCCATCCCGGTCTGTCGTTGACGGAGCGCGTTATTTCAGCGACAAAAACCAGGCTGCGGCCTATCGTGCTGACGTCGATTACCACCGTCGCCGGCTTGCTTCCGATGGCCTACGGGCTGGGCGGCTCTGATCCGTTCTCAGCACCGATGGCGCTGGCGATGGGCTATGGCATTCTATTCGCAACCCCGATTACACTGCTGCTGATACCGTGTCTGCTCATGGTGATGGATGATGCACATGGACTGATCGATCGACTCATGAACAACACGCGGACTGCCTGACAAAGTGTAGGAGTCTGCATTTCTCAGGTCACTGATGGCGGTTGCGCTTTTACCGCTTATCTGCATAATAAAAAAGTTATTCGAAAACGTTATTAACGAACGAATCGAGCAGTAGAAACGCCAGCGCTATCGATTTGTTGCTGCTGTCATGGAACGCAGTGGTTGATGCAATGTGAATAAATTATCGGAATCCGAACATAATCGTTTCCAACTCCGGGGGGGAGTGGCGATGAAAATTTACCTATCCTGTGCAGGCTGTCGGCCAATGATACCGTTTGCCAGTGGTGGTCCAGCGCAAACTCGGCGCAGTCGATTGCGTAAATGCCGACGGCTACGTATGCGCTCCAAGACCAAACAGCGGTAGCCTGCAAACACTGCTTCCTCTCACCATCTCCAGCTGAGCCACTAACGAGGCCAGCTATTTCAAGTTATTATAATATTCGCTATAGGTAATATCCGGGTTACGCAGGCTGAAATCGCTGTGATCCGTCCGCTAATGTTCTATAAGTTACCTATCTGACCATGAATCGCGACGTGGTTCTCCAACCCGGATCAGTTCAGTCAATCAAACGTTAAAACAGAAAACTGCCATCGCGGCGACACGCCGCTGTATTGAATAGTGGTATGCGATTATTATGAAAACGGTTATTAAAGTGTTTGTCGGTATGATCGTGCTGATCACGATTGCTGTTGTCGGCTTTGTGTATACCTTCGATGCAAATAACTATAAGGAAGAAATCGCTGCTGCTGTAGAGGCGGCTACAGGCCGGTCAATCACGATCGGCGGTGATATGAACATATCGCTGTATCCATGGATTGGCATCAAGATTCATGATGTGGCGATTGAAAATCGTGAAGGCTTCAGTCGCAGAAATTTCGCGACCGTCGACCAATTCGATATCAGAGTAAAAATCCGCCCATTATTCGAACGGCGTTTAGACGTCGATAAATTGGTGTTGCATCGTCTTGATATCAACCTGGAAACAAATCTGGACGGTGAAAAAAACTGGACTGACACAGCAAAAGTCAGCGGCAGGACCGCAATGGAATCGAAATTCGATCTGGCCGGATTCCACATAGATGGCGTCGATATCACGGATTCGAAACTCAACTGGCTAGATCAGCAAAGCGGTAAGCAGTTCAAGGTGACGAAAATGAATGTCAGTACGCAGGCATTCCAGCAAGGGCAGCCCCTGCCGGTTGAAATAAAAGCCTACATTGAAAGCAATCAACCCAAGTGGCAGGGCGCAGTCAAAGCGGCCACAAAACTCGATTTTCACAGTGATGCGGTTGTGTTTGATGCCAATGATCTCAAGCTGGCAGTCAAGGCAATATTCCCGGATCATCAAATTGAACGTGTATCGTTCGTATTGGCCGCAGACAGCGCCGTCAATGTAGCGGAACAAACAGCAAAATTGAAGAACGCCAGGCTGAGTGCCTTTGGGCTGAAGATGAGCGGTTCATTTGATGTGCACAATATTTTCTCGGTCCCGGTGATTCAGGGACCGTTGAAAGTAAACACATTCGACGCGGGCACGCTGGCCAAACAGTTCAATGTCGATATGCCGCGGATGGCCAAGGCGACGGCCTTGAAGGCGATCTCACTGAAGACCTTGTTAAAGACAGACTTCAATACCATTGACTTCGATGACATTTATGGACGGGTGGACCAGAGCAGCGTAACCGGCTCGCTAACGATTGTCGTTGCGGCGGAGCCTGAGGTGCGTTTTGCGCTCGAGGCAGATAGTGTTCATTTACCTGATTACCAGATAATCAGTGATGGCACGAGGCCGGATGACGTCCCCTTACCGCTTGCTTTTGTTAGGGAGGCGAAGCTAAAAGGTGTGCTCGATATCGAAAGTGTTAGCTTGGCACATGCCGCGCTTAAGCAATTTCATATCACATCGACTATCGAGAAGGGAGTTGTCAGCGCTAATCCAATACGGATGCAGGTGCATGGGGGCGAGATGAAGGCTGCGTTACGACTTGATGTTCGCAAGACGCCGACCGCACGATTAGTCGCAAAAATGGATAAGGTCGATGCCGATGCCGTTATCAATCCACTCTTAGCGACAATCACAGGCGATGAGACTGTGACCTTGTCAGGCCTGGTTGATGCTGATGTCAATCTCAAAGCAAACGGCACAAGTGTGTCTGCGATGAAGCAAACGGGCAAAGGCACCATCAAGTTGATGATGGACACGGCAATTCTCCAAGGGATCGACTTTGATAATGCATCACGCAGCGTTGTTGTCGATTATGCTAGAAGAAATGATTTCAGAGTGAGTCGCAAGTTTGCGTCTGATTATGTCCCTGGCAGCAAGACGGAATTTAATTCCCTTGCGGCGACTTTAAAGCTGAGTAACGGTAAGTTGGTCAACAGTGATCTTTCGTTGGTGTCGGATCTGGTAAACGTCAGCGGTACCGGTACGATCGATTTGATCAACGAAATAATGGAGTACCGTCCGGTCATTGACATGAACGTCAGAAAAACGGTCAATGTTCGCGATAAATTAAGAGACCACCCGATGGAATATCTCGTGCAAGGCACATTTGGCGAAATCGCGACGAATTTTGATGTCGACAAATACGACCTCTGGGTCGGTAGGTTGATGCTTCAGGAGGCCAAGGCCAGAAAAAACAGACGTATAAACAGTCAAGCCGACTCCTGGACGAATGTCCTCAGTAAGTAGAGTGAAGTCATTCAGCCTTGATCTGTCAGCTATTGTCAGATCTCGCTTGGCTCGGACGTCTCCTACCGTGGTGGTTTGAACACAGAAACCAATCCTTACACTTTGCTGACACGACTTGGCCGCTCAACCCAGATTCATTTTAATAATGTATCTGGTGAGTGGCAACTGCAGATCATTTGATCTGACTTTCCCGGTCGTTACCATTCATCCGCGTTTTACTACCGTTCGTCGGTCGATCCCAGCGTCTTTATAATATTAGACTATTTTAATTTTCTGGAAATCATTGCGTCTGTACGTAGTGTTTGCCGATGCCACAGGTGCGTTGTGACAGTGTGCGGCTGCTTACCTGCTTGCATCTCAAAATGTTAATCCTAGATTCCGCAGTTGAACGCAGATTTAGCGCTGTACCTCTGGCGTCAGGGCAAGGCGCGACTTGCAGCTAATGGCCGTAGTCCTTGGCAAAAGTTGCAACGCCGCCATGGCGCTAGAGGGGCGGCGATAAACTGTGTAGCGCCTCACCCGTTGGGTGAACATCAAATACTGCATAACTTTTCGAATAATCATAGAGTTGACTAGAAGTAATAGCGGTCAACTGCGGAATCTAGGTTAATCAACTACGGGTTATCCTGCTGGCCTCGATCTTTGAGTAGCAGATACAAATGTTGCAAGCGTATGAAGTTTTGTTTTTTTCAAAATTTGACGGGGCAGTCAGATGTTTAATTCAGGTATGTCTGTAGGGGTGGTGCTGACAATGATCGGCTGGGGTGCGGCTTATGCAGACGCGACCAGGATCGCTATTGCAGTCGACGGGGTAGCCAGGCACGGCCGCGCCCAGCATTACAATGTTGATAGCGCAGATTTGGTGCTGAACGAGAGCCTGTACGAGATACAACCGGATACATCCAGGATGGCATTCCGCGTCGACAGTCCGATTGGCGATGTCTGGGGCAGGTTCGAGGACTTCGGGGGCAGTTTTACGATGCCCAGTAACAGTTTCGATGACGATATGGCGGCCATCGAAATCAACGCCGAGAGTCTCGACGCCAACGCTGGCTTCATTGGCATGTTACTGAAAAGCGAGCGCTTCTTTGATGTCGAGAACTTTCCATCGATGCGCTTCGTCGGCACCAGTCTGGAATGGTACAAAGACCGGCATGCGATCCTGAAAGGCCATTTAACCATTAAGAATATTACCAAGCAGGTAGCTTTCTATGTCGAGCTGGTCGATGCCGTTGGCCAGAATGAGAACTCCAAGCGTATCAGCGTGAAAGCCACGACGACGATCAGGCGCTCGGAGTTCGGTATCCATACGATGTTGCCGGTGGTCAGCGACAATGTGAACCTGTTCCTGAGTATCGATGCTGTGCAAAAACAGCATTCGATCTCGATGAGGTAGGCAGAGCCGAGCCGGATGATCAGGAGCAGCTGCGTGGCAATTTGTACTGTTCGCGAATGTCCATCAGCTTGTTCAGCGAGTCGCGCATAGTCGTCTCGGCTTGGGCTTCGTTCTTGATGTCCCAATCGGATTTGACGACGTCAGGAAAGAGCTCGCGTGCACTGGTATCCTCGCCTTTGTCGGCGTAACTCAGCACCTGCAGCCACAGCCCGGCGAGCGAAAAGTTTGGGTTCGCCGATTGACGTGCCAGCGCTGCCTGTTGCAGCGAGACGTCATGGTCGCAGTCAGCCAGGGCCTGGAGTCCTTTGAAGGCGTCATCCCCGATACTCTTGCGAAGCGCCTCTTCAGTTGCTTCACGTTGCTGTGCCACCTGTTTATCGACCTGGGCGCCGCCCATCGCCCCGGCGGTTGCGCCGACTGCGCCGCCATAGACAGCCCCGCGTGCTGCTGCTTCAACAGGATCACCGCCAAACACGAGTGCGCTGACCAGGCCACCCACCGCGCCCGATGCGGCCCCAGTGGCTGCGCCGCTACCGGCTCCTTTGGTGGCATATTCTCCACAGGCCGACAATTGTACAGCGAGTATCAGGGTGAGTATCAGACGTTTGCTAATGGAGTTGGCAAATAACGGCATTGGTTGGTCCTGGCTAGTAGTCGGCAATCGCCGCGGTCAAGTTGGTTTTTAACCCGCATTTCTCACCAGATGGACGACCCCTCAGGTGAACTTCGAATCCACAAAGGATTCTGCTGAGTCGCAAATACACACGGTTATTCCACTCATTCGCAAAATCCTTTGTGACAAATCCGTCTGGAACGGATTTGAAGCGCAAGGCGGCGCTGGAGGGGTGAAATACACGGGTGTATTTCATCAATCCAGATCACAGCGTGATCATCTCGCTCCCTGGTGGGAAATGCGGGTTAAAGCCCCACCATTCTCCGAAGAACATGGTAGATGTCAACAGTTTTTATCAAATGTTTACGTATATACCGGATGTGGCGGCGAGCAAAAACGTTTGGGTGAAATCAGGGGGCGCTGATATGTTGTCCAGTGACTGGCTATCGGTAGACAGCTGAGTCAAAATAGCGATTTTTCGATCCGGCGGATTTATGAAACAGAAAATAATCAATATGCTAGAGCTGCAGGACAGCATGAACAGCAAGGTGAACGCTGACTGGCGCAACGCCGGGTTTGAGTGGTATCGGGCCATCTGGATGGAATCCGCTGAGATGCTCGAACACTACGGGTGGAAATGGTGGAAAAAGCAGGAAGCGGAAGTGATGCAGGTAAAGCTGGAAATAGTCGATATTGTCCATTTTGGCCTGAGTATCCGCTTGGTGGAGGGTTTTGAGCAAAATAAAAGCCTGGCCGATGTTGCCGATGGTATCGTCAGTGAGTTTGAGCATCCGCAAGCAACCAACGATATCCGCACCAGCATTGAATGGCTGGCCAGAGAGACCCTGGAGGATCAGGGTGCGCACTTCGCATTGATGGCGGGTATCATGGGCCATTTGGCAATGCCCTTCGATGAACTTTACGAGATATATGTCGGCAAGAACATATTGAATTTATTCAGGCAGGATAACGGCTATCGAGACGGCACCTATCAGAAGGTCTGGGGTGGTCGGGAGGATAATGAGCATCTCGCTGATGTACTGGCTGAGCTCGACTGCAATCATGCGTCTTTTAAAGAGGATATCTACCGCGCGTTGTCTGAACTCTACGGCAGTCAATGTGCGGCATAGTTCGGATAATGCTTATCCGTACTCGCGCAACATTCGGGTCAGAGGATAATGGCACTTACTCAAGCCATAATTCAGGTCATTGCGAGCGATAGCTCGGCAATCTGTTAGCGTCTGCTGCCTGTCAGCCAGAGATTGCTTCGTACCTCGCAATGACGAATTTACTGTAGGAACGTGCATTTTCAGCTTAAGTAAGCGCCATTAGGGTCAGAGGAATTTTAATTGGGCAACAAAAAACCCGGCAAGTCCGGGTTTTTTGTTGATCAGTTGTAGCTCAGTTTATTTGATTTTGGCTTCTTTATAAGGAACATGCTTGCGTACAACAGGATCAAATTTCTTAATCTGCATTTTTTCAGGCATGTTCTTTTTGTTTTTGGTCGTAGTGTAGTAGTGGCCTGTGCCAGCTGTCGAAACCAGTTTGATTTTGTCTCTCATGGTGTATGCTCCCTAGATTTTTTCGCCACGGGCGCGTATATCTTTAAGTACTGCATCGATGCCTTTTTTATCGATGATGCGCATGCCGTGGGTGGATACGCGCAACTTCACAAACCGCTTCTCACTTTCGACCCAAAAACGGTGACTGTGCAAATTAGGCATGAACCGGCGTCGGGTTTTGTTGTGAGCATGGGACACATTGTTTCCGGCCATAGGGCTTTTGCCGGTGACCTGGCATACTCTAGACATGATAAAACTCCGATAATTTACGCCCCGCTAGGCGTGCTGACTCAAAAGACCGCTGATTCTAGCTGAGTTTTGGTAGCGATACAAGGCTCATTTCGCCACAGGATTTCTCGGACTGACGCTTGAAATACTCGGGCAGGCCTGTCAGAGTCAGCACCATTTCATACACAGGGAATCCGATGGATATTGTTTATATCAATGAGCTACGTATCGAAACGGTTATCGGTATATATGATTGGGAACGCGAAATTCGCCAGATCGTCAGTATCGATCTGGAAATGGCGGCTGATAATCGTAAGGCTGCGGCCAGCGAAAGTATTGACGATGCCCTCAATTACAAAGCGGTGGCAAAGCGCCTGATTCAGTTTGTCGAGCAGAGTCAATTTCATCTGGTCGAGACCTTGGCCGAACGTGTCGCCGAAATCGTGCTGGACGAATTCGATGTCGACTGGCTCAGGCTCAAGCTGGGTAAGCCCGGTGCTGTGACCGGATCCACCGAGGTCGGCGTCATTATCGAACGCGGCGAACGGGACTGATGGCAAGAATCTATATCAGCCTGGGTAGTAATATCGACCGCGAGTATAATACGCGTGCCGGTATCAAAGCGCTGCGCGAGCGTTTCGGGCCGCTGCAACTGTCATCGGTATACGAGAGTGAGGCCGTCGGTTTCGAGGGTGATGCATTCTATAATATGGTTATCGCCTGCGATGTTAGTCTGGATGTGCGGGCGACTAACCGCGTGTTAGCTGAAATCGAGGACACGCATGGCCGCGATCGGAGCGGCCCGAGGTTCTCGTCACGTACGCTGGACCTGGACTTGTTGCTGTACGACGGTTTGGTGCTCGATGATGACGGGCTCAGGTTACCCCGCGAAGAAATCCTGAAAAACGCCTTTGTGTTATGGCCGCTGGCCGAGATTGCGCCCGATCGAATCCATCCGCTGGTCCCTAAGACTTACGCCGAACTCTGGGCGGATTTTGACAAGTCAAAGGAAACGCTCGCGCCGGTCGATTTTCAGTTCTAAGCCGTGAATTTTAGCGAATGATTTTACCGCAGAAACGCGGAGGCGCAGAGAATGCTTTAGGTTTTTATAGGAGCGACTTCAGTCGCGAATGCCAGTAATTCGCGACTGAAGTCGCTCCTAAACAGATGCTAAAAAAACTCTGCGCCTCCGTGCTTCTGCGGTGATATGGTTTTCAAAATTGCGATATCGCAAAATGATTCCAACGCCTAAGCCGCTCAGTGCAGCGCTCTACCGCACCCGCTATAACTCGTCCCGTTCAAAACAACGGACACTGTCGCAGAGAACGTCTCACCGCTCATGCTGTCCTGACAGCTCGTGCCGGTGATGGTGACTGCGATGCGGTCGTCAGCGTTGCTCGCCTTGTAAACGGTGGTTCTGCTGTGCTGATCCGCCTCTATCGTTGAGGCGTTGAAGCGATAGCTGCGTTGGCCGTAATCGGTGACGAGTTTTAGCGCTGTCTTTTTCGAGATCTCGAGATACCAGCCAGGCTCGTTACCCAGGGCGCGAAAATCAATCCCATTGAGTTTGGCATGTTCCCAGATCGCTTTGGCATGATTATTTCTGCAGTTAGTGTGCTCGACTTGATCGCTTGCTAGCGATGCTTGATCACCCTGTATCAGGAACGAATAGTTATCCATCGCATAGGCGCGGCCGTCAGCTGTGCTGACTGGTGAAAGCGCAAGCGTTTTGTCGGGTAGAAATACCCACGCTTTATCTGCTTCTATTCTGGCGACATATCTAAAGCCATCGGCACATTCATACACAAACGTTTGCGCTTTGGTCGATGAGAGCGATGTCGAATCCAACACCTCATCGATCCGGTGGTTGGTACAGCCGATGAGTGTTAGGGTGCATGAGAAGATGATGAGGCGTCGTTGCATCGGCTAGCCCGCATTTCTCACCAGGATCACGGCAGCAGGCGCAGGATTCGTGTTCGTAAGCGCCGCTCTGGAGCGAAAAGCGTAGCAATAGCTACGGTTTGAACGAAGAGCAAGCTTACGGACGCGAAGACTAGCCTGCACCGTGATAGGCATACTTGAAAAACACACTGTATTTTCAATCTTCCGAGTTTTCTCAAAAATAACCAATGGTTTATCAGTATCCTACGCCGCCTGGTGAGAAATGCGGGCTAGTGGTTTTGGATGAACTTTCCCCAGTTCCATGACTTCAATACCGGTTTACCTTCGAGTGCGTAGGTTTCAACACGCATGTCGGGCAGGGTTAGAATCATGCAGCTGTGATTGAATTGTGTACTCCCAGGATTAACGACCAACACCTGACCCAATTGTTCAACGAACACCTGGTGTGTATGACCTACTATCAACACATCACAGTCAAGTTCTTGTAGCACTTGTCGCCAATGGTTTTTGGCCTCATCGATCAGCTGGCCGTCAACATCGAGAAGTTTGATACCGCCGTGTTGTGAAGCCGGCGGGTGTGCGTGTACCACATAGATGCGTCTGCCTTCGATTTCGACCTCGAGTGTTTCCGGCAACGCGCTGAGGAAACGGTGAAGCCGGCTGTCGACTTCGTCCGGGTGTGCAGCCAGATAAGCCTGATCATGGTTACCGACAATGGTTGAACACTTGTGTTCGACTAATAGGTCGATCGTGGGTTCGAGTTCGTCGAAGTAGCCGGCGATATCACCTGCACATATGATGGTATCGACGTTCTCTCGTCTGAAGATGGATAATGCCTCTCCTAATGGGCCGGATTTAGCGTGTACATCGCTGACGAGGCCAAGTTTGGTTGTCATAGAGACCGATGCTCGTTAGATATTGAGCGAACGCCCACCGTCAACTGGAACGATGTGACCGGTGATATACTCGGCGTCTCTAATCAGAAATAATATTGCCTTGGCGATGTCCTTGGGTTCGCCGTGTCGTTTGAGCGCCGTGCGCTCGATGATGTACTTCTTGGTGGTTTCATCCATGTCGTTTTCTGGCCATAAAATGGCGCCGGGTCCGATGCCGTTGACGCGAATTTCCGGCCCTAGTTCCTTGGCTAGGGATTGTGTCAGCATGGCGAGCCCTGCTTTTGCTGCGCAATACACGGGATGTTTTCGCATCGGGCGAAATGCGTGAATATCAACCATATTGATGATGCAGCCGTTGTTTTCTTTTAGATAGGGCGTAGCGGCTTGTGATAGAAATAATGGCGCTTTCATATTGCTGTTGATTAGATTGTGCCAATGCCCCAGTGTGATGGTGCCGATGGGTGTTGGGAAAAAACTGGATGCGTTATTGATCAGTACATCCAACCGGCCCCAGACTTCGGCCGCGTCTTCGATCATTCGGGCATATACATGGTCGTCATCAAGATCGCCCTGAATCACAGCAGCCGAGTTTTCGCGCAGCTGATTTAGCTCATAGCAAAGTTCATCGGCTTGTTGTTGCGATGAGCGGTAATGAATAATGATATCCATACCCGCTTCGTGTAAGGTACGCGATGTTTCTGCACCGATTCGCTTGGCACCACCGGTGATAAGTACCGCCTTTCTGTCGATTACTGAGTTAGTATTCAAAGTTTGTGTTCCTGTTAAAATCCGGTTGCCGTTCCGTGCTGTCGAGAACGGTTATGAATGCCAATAATCGCATAATTAGCCAATCCAACCAATATGATGCAAGCAGACGGCGCATTACCGCAGCCCGACAATACGAACAGCCAACGCAGCCGAGATTTGACTGCTTGTATCGCTCAACTGTGTGAACAGCAGGGCGGGTCTATTGCTTTCAGTGACTACATGCGAATGGCGTTGTATCAACCGGGTATGGGTTATTACAGTAGCGGATTGAATAAATTCGGTCAGTCGGGTGATTTTATCACCGCGCCGGAAGTGTCCTCGCTTTTTTCACGCTGTCTTGCGCGACAGATTACTCAGGTTTTCAACCAGACAGGTGTGAATGATGTGCTCGAGTTTGGGGCGGGTTCGGGCTTGATGGCAGTGGATATACTGCTTGAGCTGGAACAACAGCAAGCCTTGCCGATGAATTACTACATTCTCGAGTTGAGCGCCGAACTGCGCCAGCGCCAGCAACAGACCGTTGCGGACAAGGCGCCGCATCTGTTGGTTAAAGTACATTGGTTGGATGCGCTGCCACAACAAGCAATCGAGGGCGTTGTAATAGCGAATGAGCTACTCGATGCGATGCCGGTGGAATGTTTTCGTATCCATGGTGATGTCATCGAGCAATTGCGGGTAACCACACGGACAGGGCAGCTACGAGCGGACTATCAGAATGCAGATGATGCCATGGTCGAACAAGTGCGTACGCTGGAAAAACGACGTGGCGGGGCGTTTCCGCAGGGCTATTGCTCAGAGTTCAATCCTGCGATTAAAGCATGGTTGGCCAGTCTTTATGATCAGCTGGGTAAGGCGCTGGTATTGTTGATCGACTATGGCTACCCAGTAACGGAATATTATCTTGATGAGCGCGACAGGGGCACCTTGATCTGTCACTATCAGCATCGAGCACACTCCAATCCGTTGTGGTATCCAGGTCTGCAGGATATCACGGCCTTTGTCGATTTTAGTGCTGTCGCCCATGCGGCTGATGAAGTCGGCTTCGATGTAAGCGGGTATACCACGCAGGCGATGTTTCTGATGGGCTGTGGTCTTGGCGAATTACACCAGTCGATGGTGAGTGAGGATCAGCAGCAGCAATTAAAACTGGCGCAGCAGATCAAGACATTGACACTGCCATCCGAGATGGGAGAACGATTCAAAGCCATGGCCTTGAGCAAGCAGATTGAATTGCCGCTGATCGGTTTCTCGCTGCAGGACTATCGCAACCGGCTGTAACAAGTATAACGGACCGATCACATGGAATTAATACAAATAGTTGTTCTCGCACTGGTGCAGGGTTTGACCGAGTTTTTACCGATATCGAGCTCCGCGCATCTGATTCTGGTACCGGTGTTAACCGATTGGCCAGATCAGGGGCTGGCGTTCGATGTGGCGGTTCACGCCGGGACCTTGGCCGCTGTCGTGCTCTATTTTCGCAATGAACTGGGGTGCATGTTCATTGCATGGTTTGCCTCATTCAAGGGACGGCTGACGCCTGACTCACGTCTGGCCTGGGCAGTGTTGATCGGCACAATTCCTGTTGGACTGGCAGGTTTGGCGTTCAAGGATGTGATTGAATCGCAGCTGCGTTCACCCATGGTCATCGCCATCGCGACCATCGCGTTTGGTTTGTTATTGTGGTTTGCGTATAAAACCGGCCAACGCCGCAAAGATGAATACGACCTGGGGTGGCTCGATGTTTTGATCGTCGGTGCAGCGCAGGCGCTGGCGCTGATTCCGGGAACATCGCGATCAGGCATCACGATAACCGCCGGATTGATGCTCGGTTTGAAGCCTGAAGCGGCGGCACGGTTTTCATTTCTGCTGTCAATTCCGGTGATCTTTCTCGCGGGTGGATTTGAAACGCTGGAATACTTGGAAACCGCGAGCATTCAAGATGGACAAGCCTTATTGATAGGCGCTCTGATATCGGCGGTCAGCGCTTATACTTGCATACATTATTTCCTGAAATTGCTCGATCGCGTCGGTATGATGCCATTTGTGGCTTACAGGTTAGTCCTGGGTATTGTGCTGGTGGTATTGTTCATCTAATGACGGCTATAAATCC
>JABDQW010000235.1 GCA_013042055.1 Gammaproteobacteria bacterium
CTGTTGTTTGAGCGACCCGTGAGAAAAGGTGACTGGATTCAGGTCGGCACGACAGAAGGTTATGTCAAGGATATTCGAATCCGCTCGACGCGTATCATTACCTTTGATCGCTCCGACGTCATCGTGCCCAATTCAGAACTGATATCGAACCAGGTCACTAATTTCATGCTGGACGATATTCGTGGCCGTGCGATTGTTCGCGTCGGCGTTGCCTACGGCAGTGACACCGAAAAAGTCAGAAATATTCTGGCGCAGGTTGCCGAAGAAAACGATCTGGTCGTCAAGGACGGCACATCGCCCAAACCATTGGTTTTGTTTCGCGGCTTTGGTGACAGTTCACTGGATTTCGAACTGCGCGTGCATCTCTACGATGTCGACCGCCGCCTGAGTACGGTCAGCAACCTGAACTTCGCCATCGACAAGGCGTTCCGAGAAGAAGGCATCGAAATCCCGTTCCCGCAGCGCGACGTGCATGTCAAGAGCTTGGCCGATAAAGCAAAGGAAGAAAAGGCTCTGAAGGTATTACTCAATGAAAATAGGCCTGAACCATGATACTGGTGAGAAATGCGGGCTAGTCGTAGGGTGTGCCGTGCGCACCATATTTCAATACTGAACACATTTCCAAACGATGGTGCGCACGGCACACCCTACGGTGCTTCAACCGCGAACAACGCCAATTACGCAAAGCACGCAAAATAAGGCATACAAAAGACCAAGACCCTTTATGCGTTATTGGCGTTGTTCGCGGCTGATGTTTAACCCACTGCATAAATCTTGGCGACAGATCTACGGCGTATACCAGATCGGCGAGGTATAAGCACGCTCCTGGGTTGAGGTTGGCACGTCCTTCGGTAATTCCACAGCGTAGCGGAATGCATCATAGGTAGACCAGCGCGGTGTCGGAATCTCGATCACGCGTGCATAGTAAAACGCTTTTTGCTTGGGATCGAATTCAGGGTCCTGCCATACCGTTGCCAGCTCCGACGCGCCGATGGTATTGGTCCAGTTGGCGTTTTTAACATCCACTGTGTTGCCGACCGGCGGCAGCTTACCATTGGCATCGGGTTTGCGATCGCCTGACCAGGCCACATTATAGACCTTCTCGTGGGTCTTGCCCCTGTCATCGATCGAGCCCTTGATGATCTGAATACGATCGAGGTTGGCGCCGATCGGGTCGCGCAGTGCAAATACCATGAAGGTCGGCGCCTTGGCATTTTCGGGTCTTCTCGACAGGTCGCCACCCATGGGCACGCCTTTTTGATATCCAACAAATGCCGGTTGACGGTTGTTGATATCCTGCTCGGTGAATTCCCAACCACCAAATAACCGCACCGCCATGCGGCTGCCGGTGGTGCCGTAGACTTCCTTGCGCGCAATCGCATCGAAGATCGACTCGCGGGTGTTCTCGGTGGCCCAAACCGCTGCCAGACCGGATGACACCATATGCCAGCCGTAGAGACTGCCGACATCGGTCTCCATGAACGGATGTACCATGCGTTCCGGGCTTGGTTCCGCACCGGAATGTTTGCCAAAGAAGTTATCTTCCTGTGCGGTTGCCAGCGACGTATGGCTGTCGGTGGAACCGATCATGCCGAACTTGTACGGATTGGTGCCCAGTTTTTTCTCGAGCGCGAGTCCGCGCTTCAATGCCTCGCGGGCGTACTCACCGGCCAGCATTTCATCGGTTTTAGCAACGGACGCATCCAGGTTGCCAAGATCCCAGTTCTCATAATCAGCGAACTCATCTTCGGGCGACAGGTAGGGATGCGCCTCGCCATCACCTTTTATCTGGGTAACTTCATAGACAGGTTCCCACTTGGCACGCTCGGTCACGTAGGTTCTATCCAGGTTCTTGCCAGTGTATTGTTCTTTCAGTGGAAACATGATGCCGTTGGACAGGTTGCCGTTATGCGCGATCGCAAGCACATCGCCACCGGTCTTCTCCTCGTAGGTCGTCATCCATTTCCACAGGTCGCGCGGATTCGGGCTGCCGAGCGGTGGCACCGTGGTGTAGGCCAACATCTGTGAAGCCTTGTCGGCGCCATCTCGGTACATGACCACGCGGTGCAAGTTACTGCCCTTGACCAGCGAAGTCCATTCAAATCCGATGAAGGTCGTGAACTTGCCCGGATCGTTGTATTCCTCGGCTGTTTTGATGGTTTCCTGCCAGGCAGTTTTATACGCCATCGTATCGGGCGAGTACATCAACGATTCGGGAAACTTGCCCTGCGAAAACAGGGAAATGATATCCAGCGCCACGTCGACGCCTTCACCCGCCTGGATGCGGTCATACCATTCCCGCCCCTGGGGATCGGCAAGCAATTTTTGTTCACCAGCGAGCAGGTCCGGGAAAAAACCCATATTGTCGGAATGGTCGGAAACCATTAGCCAGTCGAGCGGCCGCGACAGCTTTGCCGGTATGCCTGTCGACGAAACGATCTCGTCACCGCGTGCAAACCGGTAGGCTTCATCGATACCCAGGCGGTTACCGAAAGCGCCGGCGTCGAATGACAACGACGTGTGCAAATGGGTATCACCCCAGTAGATCCGGCTGGGAAAACCGCGCCCCGCGTAAGGCGAGTAGGACTTGCCGGTATAGACGTCGGCGAGCGATTGCTTGTCCGGTGGCGGCGACAGTTGCGCCCAGGCTGGCAGCAGCCAGAGGTTAATAGCAAGTATCCCAATGCTCATTCTTGCAACTGATCTTCTGTTCATAGCGCCACCTTCTCTGGTCAATGGTTTAAGTTGCTGTTTTCCTGACGATGGGTATCAGATTACAACGTTCTGTTAGATTTAGTGAATATTTAACCCCGGGTCGACGCAAATTATCAATATAGCTAGCCTGATTCTCCAGTCTGGTTTATAAGCTTATACTGAACATATTAGCACTAACTTAAGCACCAATAAGTGCAAAACTGCGTCATCGCGAGCGGTAGCGCGGCGATCTTTTGCACATTTGCGTCACCCTATAAGAGATTGCTTCGTTCCTCGCAATGACGGCAGAGTCCGTATTTTGCTTAAGCAAGTGCCATTCCTGCATGGGGGTCGCTGGCTGCAATTTCCAGACGCTCGCCTCTAGCCCGATACTTCATTTTACGAATGCCAAAGATATTAACGTTCCCGCAGGAAGATCAAATCCAGCGACTGACGGGAACCGGTGCTTGCTTCGAGGCTGAATCCCCGGCCCAGCGTATAACGGATCCGGAATGATCCGGGTTCACCACGCGTACCAAACACGTAGCGCACGAACAGGTTCTCATTGATGCGCCTGCCGGCGACCATCGCGGCCTGGTTCGCATCATTGGTTTCGAAACTGATTTCGTCCAGCCCGAGAATACCGCCACTATCACCCGGCACCATCTGCTGCAGGCCAAGCGCCAACGCGGCACCGCTGGCGTCACTATCCGAACTGGCGGGCATGTCGAGCAACAGGAACGACAATACGTCGCGTTCGGGCATCGTCGGTCTGGAGAACGGTTCGGTGGTCACGTTCTGGGCTGATCCCGTCAGGCGAAGTCCTATAATGTATATCCGGCCTTCATAAATGGATTCACGGCTGACCTGAATGTTGATCAGCGGATCGTCCAGCGGGCCAACGAAAGTGAGTTCACCGCGGTCCACGCGCAGTTCCCTGCCGTAGCCGGTCAGAAATCCATCGCGCACGCGCACGGTGCCTCGGACGCGCAGATAATCGCGTCGGGCCTGCGTCAGCCGTAATCCACCCTCGAGCCGACTGTTCAAACCAAAGCCGCTGAAGCGAACTTCATCACCGAGCAACACCTCGACATTGCCGGTGACAATCGTCCCTGTCGGCTGTTCAACGGCACGTTCCGGTTCGTGAACGACAACGTCAGCCGAGCGTGGTACCGCACTCCGTGGCAGATCGCGAATCTGGGCGGTGGCAAGTGGAATCGCTAGCGTGCCGCTGATATCGAAAACGTCCTCGGCGATGCGCAGCTTCAGGTCGGGAGAGGTGTCCACGCTCAGGTCTGGAAGCCGTAAACTGGCCAGGTTCTGTCCCTGGACGCGAACATCAGCTTCCAGGCCAAAGTCTTCCGTGGCATGCACCTCACCGACAATTGTCGCACTACCATCTCCCGAGCGCAGATCGCCGGTGACTCGAAGTTTATCGGATCCGTCACTTTCGGCTTTGATGTTGATGCTGCTCAAGGTAATGCCGGCATCAACCAACCCCAGCGAGCCATCGACCAGATACGCGCCGCCGTCGAATACCGGATCACCCAAGGTGCCGCTCGCGTTCAGATCGAGCGTTAGTTCACCTTTGATTTCACCCGGATGGACCACGCGCTGAAACAGCGGCCGCAGTAACTCGATACTGGGAATGCGGCCTCTGGCTGTGGCCTGCAGAGCGCTGTCGGCGACCAGCGGTCCGTCGACGATCGCCGTGCTTTTCATTTCCAGACCCTGTTCACCGCTGAGCGTTGCGACCAGATTCGTCTGGGATGCGTTGGAGTCGAGATCGATCTGTACTCGGTCGACGATGGTCTCGAACCTGTCGATACCATCGTCAAAACCCAGCACCGTTCGCGACTGCTGCCAGTGAAATTCGGCTTGCATGCCGGCGCTGTCGCGCTCGAGTGTCAAGCTGGCATCCACCGAGCCATCGATACTGTTACCTTCGGCAAACCATGGCTCTAGAGTGGCTAAAGCAAAGTCATCGATCAAGATAGCGCTTGTCAGGCTTTGCTCACTCCACTCACTGTCTTTTATGCAAATACTCGACGTGTTCTGCTGCCAGCAGTGAGCACTGACCAGTCCACCAGCCGCTGAAAGCTGTAGTCGGGGCGTCTGATCAAGTTGCCAGCGGCCAAAACCTTCGGGCTTGATCATGCCATCACTGAAGCGCTGGGTCAGCTGTTTGCCATCCCAGGCGCCATTGCTTCCTAGGTTTAGCTCTAGCACGCCACCCACCAGGCTCAGGTCCGATTGATGCGCCGCCAGGGTGCCCGTCACGCCGAAATCGAGATCGCCGATGGTATACCCATTGCTGACGAGGCCTTGAGCGGTCATGTTGCCATTCAGACGTTCACCCTTCTGCAAAGTCGAAGTCAATGTGAGTTTCTCGAGTGAATGCGTATCGAAAGCGATAGTTTTCCCGCTTACACGCACGTTCGCCTGCGGCTGTTCGAGGCTTCCAGCGAGTGTTACCGAAGCATCCAACATGCCCTTCAGGCCTGGCCAGAGAACGGACAGCTCGGGCGCATCGGTCTGGATGCTACCGGCCAGTTCGGCACCCAGTTTGATATCGGCGGTCAATCGGTTCCTGCCGGCGTTGATATTTGCGATGATCGCCGCGAGCGTGCCATCGGCCAATTCCACGCGGCCATCCGCATCGAATGTTCGATCATGAACCACGGCTCTGGCTTTGTTCACATCGATCGCTAAGTTATCTGGCGATTCGATCACCAGCGTGGCGTCGACATCAAGTTGACCCGGCACGTCCGCAGCGAGCAGCCCGGTGTCGATCTGCGATGCCTTGATCGCCAGCTGACCCTGCAGTTCGTCCGCGTAATCGATCTGCCCGGACCCTGTGACCATCCCACCAAGCGCTTCCAGCGCATAGTTATCGATCGTGACAGCTTGCAGGTCGGCCAGCGCGGCCAGTTCCATCGGTGCCTGCGGCCAGCCTTCCAGTAACACGATATGGTTGCCCGCTACACGTACAGATCGGAAATCGCTGTTGATCGAGAACTTGCCGGCCTCACTGGAAATAACCGTTTCGCCAGGTGCGCGAAGGCTCTCCCATTCAGCAACACCCGCCAATGACGGCGCGATGAAAAGATCATAAAGCGTGCCATCGAAATGCACCGTCTCCGGAATTTGAATTAACTGGGTAAATCGGAGCTTGTTAATATTGCCGCTGAATGTACCGCTTCCGCTCAGGTTTTGTTCCGGCATCTCCCAGTTGGCCGCAAGCTGGATCTGACCAGGATCCGGCCCAAGGAGTTGACCGTTTGCTTGCAGACTGACACCAGCTGTATCACCACTGAGGCTGTCAATTTGTAGACGTCCTTTCCCATAGCTACCGGCCAGACTAAGGTTCTCGACCTCAGCCTCTTCAATCCGCAGTTTGCCGAGCTGTCCCGATTCGATATTGATACCCACCGGGATCTGCAGCCAAAAAAGTCTGTCTTCCTTGACGTCTTCATAAGAGCTGTCATCATCGCTGTCACGTGGCAAAACATCGATATCGAGTTCGGCGATGCTCGCTCGCTTGATATCGACCTCGCCTGCCAGCAGGCGCACGGGATTCCAGCTGGCAACGACAGCATTCGCGCGTATTTCGACGGTGGGAAGTACGATCGACAAATGCTCTACCCCCAGGCCCTCAGCCAGGGTACCGGAGATACCGCTGGCCTGAATATCTACCGGCGAGATGCCGAGCCCCTGCTCCAGCAACCAGCGGCTACCGGTTTCCGATTGAACCAGCCAGACCAAAAGCGAGGCCAGTATCAGTGTGAGCACAGCCACCGCTCCCAGCGTGACGAGCGAGATCATTTTAAGTATGCGTATCACAGATCGGGCCCCAGCGTGATGTGGATACGGTAATCGTCGGGTGCGCCCTCTTCCAGTGGGACGGCAACGTCAAACCGTATCGGACCGAGCGGAGAGAACCAGCGAATTCCGACGCCGACGCCGGTCGCTGGATCGAAATCGGCGTAGTCATCGTAGGCATTACCGCTATCGATGAACGCAGCCAGCGCCCAATCATCCGCAATCAGCTGATCGATCTCGACGCTACCGACCAGCAGGTTTTCACCACCGACTACCGCGCCCAGCGGATCTGTTGGGCCGAGTGAGTTGTAGGCATAGCCGCGGACGCTGACGTCACCACCCGCAAAGTAGCGCACGGACGCCGGCAGAGTGCGAAGTCTATCGATCAGGGTCGCACCGACCTCGGCCCGCGTCAACAAGCGTCCCCCCGACCAGAGTCCGAATACCCATTTGGTGTTTACATAGGCTTGCAGAAAACTGGTGTCAGAAACCAAACCGTCGTAGGCACCGCGCGTTTGCACAGTGGTGCGATGGCCTTCCAGTGGACGCGGCGGGAAGTCCTCTTCGACGAAGGCGAAGCTGACGCCGGGTGTCAGCAACCTGGAACGGTCTTCGTCTATGGTACCGGCTCGGTATTCCTCTAGCCGCAGATCCAGAAATACCGTGCGCATCCAATCGTTCTCCAGCTCGTGCACGCGTTGCACACCGGTCGTGAACAGATCACTGCTGAAGCTGTCGTTGTCCTCGACCTTGTACTCGGTATCAATCGTAAACCAGTCCTTCGGCCTGTCGAGCGGTATGCGATAAGCGACGCCGATGTCGGAAATGACGTTCGACAGATTCGTCTCGAATTCGACCTGGTGGCCATAGACATTAGTACGTCGGTCCAAGACACCAAAACGCAGTTGCGGCCCGATGTCGGTCGCAAAACCGATACCTGCGCTATACTGGTAACGCTTACCGGGTGTGAGTTCGATCGTTATCGGGACATCAAAGTGCGGTTCGCCGCGAGGATTGCGTGAAAACACAACCTGGTCAAAAAAGGCACTGCCGATGATCCTGCGCTGCATCCTCCTGACGCGTTGGGCATCATAGGGTTCACCGGGTGTGACCGCGACAAAACGTCGGACTAATTCCGGATCCAGCACATCCTGTTCGAAGGTGACCTTGCCGAACACATAACGCGGTCCGGTTCTGAAATGCAGGGTGATGTCGGCTGCGTAGTCGTTGGGGAACACATCGATGCGTCGTTCGGTGAATTCAGCTCCAAAATAACCGCGGTTCTCAGCCGCACGCCGTATGCCGCGTCTGCACGCATCGTGCTTGGCATGTTGTAAGGTATCGCCTGGCTGTAAACCACATTCTGCAACTATGCTATCGAGCACGGGATCCCGATCACCTTCAGTGTCGATTTTGATCGATACCGTGCGCAGCACAACCGGCCGCCCGAGTGTGATATCGAAACTTGCCAGCCAGCACTCCTCATTCCTCTCCAGGCGCTGTTCGATCACGACATTGTAATAACCAACGACCTCGAGCGCCTCGCGAATCTCGTTTTCGGCACTGACAAACAGGCGTCGGATGCGCCAGTCGGGCGCATCGCAAGGTTCATCATCGAGTCTCAGAAAGGCGAGCACATTATCAAGCGTGGGTTGCTCAACACCGGTGATCGTGACCTGCGCGTGGGTGGCGCTGATACAGCCCAGCCACAGCAAGCAGACCGTAAGCTGCTGAAAAAATAAAGAAATCCTGGTTTTTTGCGGGCTCGCAATCATAAACAGGATTATGCGGGAATGATCGGGCTTATGCGATATCAGCAGATGATACGTAGCCTGGATATTGCATGAAGGATTTGGATTTTAGGAGCCATTAGCCGCGAATCACGCGAACGACGCGAATATTTTAGGTCTAAAACCCGTCTGGCGTCTTTCGCGTAATTCGCGGCTAAGGGATTTTGCCGTCGTTGTCTCTCCATAGCCTACTGATAAATCACAGCTAGCTCCCAATCACGTGAGGCTGATCAGTCCCCTTCAATGTGCTTGTGCAGCCTGACCGGCTCTACTTTCTTGCGCATGCGAATATTGAGCATTTCGACCGT
>JABDQW010000237.1 GCA_013042055.1 Gammaproteobacteria bacterium
GGCATCTTACCCATGGCATGCGTTGCACACGACAAGCACGGGTCATAGGCGCGAATGGCCACTTCAACCTGATTCAGCAGAGGCTCGGTCAGCTGATTGCCATCGAGGTAATTGCTGGCGACCTGACGTATGGATTCATTCATCGCCTGATTGTTGTTGGTCGTCGAGACGATCAGATTGGCCCTGGTCACCAGACTGTCCTCATCGATTTCATAATGATGGAACAGGGTGCCGCGCGGTGCTTCAATCACGCCGATGCCGACCTCGTTGATCTGGCCCTTGTTCACAAGCTCGGTCCCGGCTATTTCTGGATCATGCAGCAGCTGTTGAATGGCCTCAGCGCAATGCAGCAGCTCGATCAGGCGTGCCCAGTGGAAGGCCAGTGACGACTGCACGGGTTTGCCATCACCGATTGCAATGAATTCAGCACGCTCTTTTTCAGCCAAGGGTGTCGTGAAGAAATCGCAGTTGTTGACACGAGCCAGGGGACCTACACGGTACCAACCGTTGTCTGCACCGAGGGAATCGATAAATGGAAACTTCATGTAGCTCCAGTTTTTGACGCCTTCCTTGATATAGTCGGTGTAGTTCGTATAGTCGACGTGGTCAAAAATGATCTCACCCTCTGGGTTGCGGGCGCGCAGCCCGCCGTGATAGATATCGAAGGCGCCGTCGCTTCCTATCAAACTGAGCATGTTGCTGTCGATGGTCGCGAATGCCAGATGGTAATCCAGATGTTCGGAGAAGATGCGTTTGATTAGAGCAACTGCATCGACTGACCAGCTGACGATTTGGTCGATATCTTTCAGCAAGTAATCGATTTCATCCTTGCTCAAAGACTTGTTGACCCCACCAGGGATGGCGCCGGTGCCGTGCACGCGTTTACCTGCTGTCAGGCGAATCACTTCCTGGCCGTATTTGCGTAGCAGTACACCCTGTTTGGCGATCTCGGGGTGATCCTCTATAACACCAACGATATTGCGATGGCGCACGTCATCGTCAAAGCCAAACAACAGGTCGGGTGAACACAAATGAAAGAAATGCAGGGCGTGAGACTGCAGCGTTTGACCAAAATGCATCAAACGACGGATTTTCTCTGCTGTTGGTGTCAGTTGCTGCGTACCGACCAGCATATCGGTCGCTTTGGCGGCTGCCAGGTGATGACTGACCGGACAAATACCGCACAGACGCTGCACCAATACAGGCAACTCCCAGTACGGGCGGCCCTGGATGAATTTTTCAAAGCCCCTGAATTCAACAATGTGTAATCGCGCTTGTTTGATGTGTTTGTTCTCATCCTGTAACAGTGTAACTTTGCCATGACCCTCTACACGGGTCAGTGGCTCGATCACAACGCGTTCGAGTTTTTCCGGGTTGTCTGCGGTTTCGAGTGAAGTAGACATTATCTTGGCCTGCTAAAGTTGAGCCGAAATGTATCATCCAAGGCAGGGATTGTCACTTGACTGTCGAATCCATTGCGCATCCCGGTCAAGCGGAATAACACAGCGTGATTGCGCTTGCACGTTAAGCTGGCGATGGATTCGGATCTCGGTGTGATCATTTTGCCCTCGGATAACATAGGGGCTAATCGTAATGGATTTGTTCGTAGGGAAAGCGGATCGGCTTGCCCTCGATCAGTTCTGTCAGAAAGGTCCAGATGGTATCACCCGACGGCGGGCATCCGGGCAGAAAGTGATCGACTTTGACGACTTCGTGTATCGGATGTACTTTGTTGAGTAACATCGGTATTTCCTTGTCCTGAGGTATCATCGGGTTATCAACGCCGACGCCGTCGACGTAGGCTTCTTCAAGACATTCCTTCAAGGTAAAACTGTTGCGCATAGCCGGTATGCCGCCATTGATCGCACACGCGCCCATCGCAATCAGTATTTTGCAATGTTTGCGAAATTCGAGTAACACCTCGACGTTTTCTGCATTGGCGACACCGCCCTCGATGATGCCGATGTCGCAATCACCGATGGTTTTTATATCGGTAATCGGCGAACGGTCGAATTCGGCCACCTGGACCAGATCAAGAATGCGTTCATCGATATCGAGTATAGACATATGACAACCAAAACAGCCACACAGGGACGCTGTTGCAACTTTTAATTTCTCAGCCATGGTTAGTGCTCCTGTTCCTGTTCATGAGCGGCCACGTCGCCGACAATACTGACTGGCTGGCGGTCGTATAAGCGGTCGCCAATCGGTTTGTCATAGCCGGTGTGTTTAGGCAGGATGGCGCCGACGGGGCAGACGTGAGCGGCCTTGTCGCTGGCAGCGAAACTGCTGTCACCCAGCTTACCTGTCGGTGAATTGACGACCAAATGGCTGTTGATGCCGCGGCCGTCAATGGCGAAAACATTCTTGTGGTCGACATCCCGACTGGCACGCACACACAGTTCACAAAGAATGCAGCGATCGAAATCGATGGCCGTGTCCGGGTGCGAGGCATCGACCGTGCGTCGCGGGAAGAAATGCGTGAAATGGGGCGACAGCATGTTGGTGTAATAGGCGACCGCTTGCAGCTGGCAGGCACCGCTCTTTTCGCACGCCGGGCAGATATGATTACCCTCGACAAACAGCATTTGCAGTAGCTCGCGTCGCTGTCGCATGATGTTGTCACTCGCGTTATCAACTTCGCTGCCAGCCATCGCTGGCTGCGTACAGGCGGAAACCTGCCTGCCGTTGACATCGACAATGCAGACGCGACAGCTACCATGGGGGGTGAACTCGGGGTTGTGGCACAGATGCGGGATATATTCGCCGGCTCGCAGTGCGGCATCCATGATGGTATCGCCATCATTGAATGAAATGGTTTTGCCGTCTAGCTTGAATGTCTTGCTCGTACTCATGATTCTGTTCCAATGTGGGCGCCGGCATCATCCCGACCGGTTATGTCGCGTGCGTCCTGTAGTGCTGCATCCAGGTCAAACGACGGCTCATAACTGCTGTGCTTGAGGCGTTCGTTGTAGATTTGTGGAAACTTATTGAGGGTATCCAGCATCGGATTGGGTGCGGTTGTACCCAGGCCGCAGTGGCTGCTCTTAAGCATGAGTTCGCCGATCTTGTGCATTTCATCGAGGTCATACTGTCCAGCATGGCCGGTATAGACCTTGTCGACCAGGTCCTTCATTAATGAACAACCGACACGGCAGGGTGTACAAAACCCGCAGCTTTCATGTACAAAGAAGTGCGCGAAATTCCGGACCATGTCGAGCATGTCCCGGTGTTGATTGAAAACCATGAAGGATCCACCGGTGGCCACATCCTCGAAAGCAATACAGCGGTTGAATTCCGCTGCGGGCAGGGTTGCGCCGGCGGCACCGGCGACTTGAACGGCCTGCGCATCGGTCGCGCCGCAGTCCTGCAGGATATGCTGCATCGATGCGCCAAACGGATATTCATAGATTCCGGGTCTTTCACAATCGCCGCTGATACTGAGCAGTTTGGTTCCGCTGGATTCCTCGGTGCCAACGGAGCCGAACCAGTTCGCCCCATGTACAGCGATCAACGCGGCTGCCATGAACGTCTCGACGTTGTTGACCACGGTTGGTTTGTTCAAGTAGCCGTGTGTGACCGGGAATGGCGGGCGTATCCGGGGGATGCCGCGTTTACCCTCCAGTGATTCGATCAACGAGGATTCTTCGCCGCAAATGTACGCGCCAGCACCCATGTGAATCTCGATGTCAAAGTTGAAACCCTGTTTACCCAGAATATCAGTACCGAGCAAACCGGTCTCGCGTCGTTTTCGCAATACTTGTTCGAGTGGTGCACGTAAATAACGGTATTCTGCGCGTAAATAAACATAGCCCTTCGTTGCGCCGATGATACCGGCGCACAGCGTCATGCCTTCGAAAACCTTATCGGCATAGCTGTTCAACAGCACGCGATCCTTGAAGGTCCCGGGTTCGCCTTCATCGGCATTGCAGACGACGTAGTGCTGGTCCGCGTCAGCTTGTTTGCAGAAGCGCCATTTCATGCCCGTTCTAAATCCAGCACCGCCGCGTCCCCGTAAACCGGAAGATTCAATCTGCTGCAGTATGGCTTCATCGCCTTGCTCGATCAGTGCTTTCAATGCGTCGCCAGCATTGGAGTTGTCGGATAAGAGGATATCGCGACGTTGAATATTGTCGTCAACCGTCAAGAATTCCTGCGGCCACTCTTCAACCGCGGTGTCTGCCTCGATCAGTTCAACTATCTGTTCAATCCTGTTTTGATCCAGACGCGTAACGGTCCAACCGTTGACTAACATGGCCGGGCCTTGTTCACACATGCCGGTACAGGATGTGGTGTCAACCGTAACCCGGCCATCTGCGCGAGGTTGTCCCAGTGCGACACCAAGCTTGTTGCACAGGGTATCGAGCAGCCCACGACTACCGAGCATATGATCGGTAATGCTGTCACTGATCAGTATGTCAAAGCGGCCACGGGGCGTCGTGTGCAGAAAGGAATAGAAACCTATTACACCGACTATAAAGGATTCGGATAATGCCAGTTTCTCTGCGAGTAATTTAATCGCCTGATCTGAGACGTAGGAGTATTGATACTGGATCTCGTAAAGATTTTGTAACAAATAATCAGGTCGGTTACGGGTGGCAGCGGTAATCTCGTCTATATACGTATCGATACTCATGCACGCAGTCCTGCTTGGTTGAAAGCGAGTGAATGGATTTTTATCGTTATTATGCCGGAGTGTGCTGTCAATTGACTCAAATCTACCCCCTTCGATGCACACGCCTCAATTCAATATCACTCATTTTCACTCAAATGTTTATGCCAATGTGTTGATAAATGTCAATAACAATCAGTTTTCGACCGCCAGTATGCACTTTTTTTCGCAAATGTCGATGCGTTTATCAGTGCCCGTTGAATATTAGATATGAGGAATATAATTTAAGATTAATAAACTGAATCGTCCTTCCATCAGTTAGTGTGGGTATCCAGCCACTGCGTCCCCGCTTAAACGTTATCCCGGTATGTTTTTGCGCGGGATCCGGTGACTTCATGTTCTACCGGGCACATGGGTAGACTCTGGATGCCTGCCTCCGCGTCGCCGCGCTTAAACATGAATCCGGCGTCGGCTATTACACGCCAGACTTGAAGCAACATACAGGTGACGACTTGCGTATGCGGCTCGATTGATTATGTGATGACATCGGGTCGAGACCGTCCGGTATAGTCTTTTATTTTTGCAATCGATGCTGACAGGCCGATAAGTTCAGCCAGTGATTGTTGAGGATCCTGTGCAAATTTCGCTGGATCGTTTTCTGGCTGTTCGATATAGACACGCAAGGTGGCGCCTTCCGTTCCTGTTCCAGATAGGCGATAGACGATACGTGCACCGTTTTTGAATAACAGTCGGATACCCTGTTTGCTGCTTACGCTGTTATCGATCGAATCGGTGTAACTGAAGTCATCGCAATGCGCGACAATGTAGTCGCCAAAGCGTTGATCAGTCAGTTCACTGGTTCGGGCACGCAGCTGATCCATCAACGCGTTGGCGCCCTCTGTCGCGATAGCCTCGTAGTCATGGCGCGTGTAGACATCACGGCCATACTGCTTCCAATGGTCGTTGACGATGTCCGCAACGGATTGCTTGCGCACAGCTAATATGTTGAGCCAGAACAGCACCGCCCAAAGGCCGTCTTTTTCACGTACATGGTTCGAACCTGTGCCAAAGGACTCCTCACCGCACAGTGTTATCTTGCCGGCATCGAGCAGATTGCCGAAGAATTTCCATCCGGTCGGCGTCTCATAGCATTCAATACCCTTTGCAGCCGCTACGCGGTCGATAGCCTGGCTCGTTGGCATCGAGCGTGCCACACCGGCGAGACCCTGTTGATAGCCGGAAACGAGTGATGCGTTGGCCGCGAGTACGGCAAGGCTGTCGCTGGGCGTCACGTAGAAATCTCGACCGAGAATCATGTTGCGATCACCGTCACCATCCGAGGCAGCACCGAAGTCCGGCCCATCAGCGCCCATCATCACGGCCACCAGTTCTTTTGCGTGTACCAGATTTGGATCGGGGTGTGCGCCGCCAAAATCGGCCAAGGGCTCGCCGCGCAAGACCGTACCGGAAGGGGCGCCGAGACGGTTTTCAAGTATCTCGAGTGCATACGGGCCGGTTACCGCGTTCATCGCATCAAAGCGCATCGAAAATGAATTCGACGTGAGCAGTGAACACATCGCATCGAAGTCGAAAAGCTGTTCCATCATATCGGCATAATCGCTGACCGAATCGATGATTTCGACACGCATATTGCCAAGGCGCTGTTCACCCAGTGTATCGAGATCGATATCGGCAGAATCCAGGATACGGTACTGTGTTATTTTACGGCTGTTGCTAAAAATAGCCTCAGTGATTTTTTCGGGTGCCGGACCACCGTTAGCGGTGTTGTATTTGATGCCGAAGTCGGCCTCTGGGCCGCCTGGATTGTGGCTCGCCGAGAGGATGATGCCACCGTAGGTCTCGTACTTGCGAATGATACATGAGGCCGCTGGCGTCGACAGAATGCCGCCAAGACCGACCATGACGTTGCCAAATCCATTGGCGGCAGCCATTTTAACAATGATCTGTAGTGCTTCTCGGTTGAAATAACGACCGTCGCCACCGACCACGAGTGTTTGTCCCTCGATATCTGCGAGCACATTAAAGATCGATTGGACGAAATTAGCCAGGTAGTGTGGTGTTTGGAAGACTTTGACTTTTTTACGTAAGCCGGAAGTGCCGGGTCTCTGGTCGTCAAATGGAGTGGTTTCAACGGTTTGTATTTTCATGTCCTGACTTCTTATAACGGAATTTGTTGAACTTAAGATCTGTCGATATCGGTGATGGGCGAACAGTCTGTTCTCTGCTGCTGGCGTCATCGGTGAGTCTACTCTGATGACGGAGAAAATGAAAACGATCGACCGATGACGATGGTATGTCGTTGTTAGCTCGCATTTCTAATATTTTTTGACCTGTGTCAAAAAATTCAGGAAACTGCGTTGAGCATAGCTAAGTGCGTATATCCGCCGCTAACACCGAAAATCATGATCCAGTATTTTCTTTGCGGCCAAACAAGCTATGCTTGGGGCATATCACTGGCACAAGAATAAACGATCGAGGGGTTGAAACAGTGGAAAAGGCAGACATCGGTCTTATCGGACTCGCGGTAATGGGGCAGAACCTGGTACTGAACATGGCAGATCATGGTTATCGTGTCGCCGTGTTCAACCGTACCACGAGTAAAGTGGATGATTTTATCAACGGGCCTGCCAAGGATAAAAACATCGTAGGTACGCACAGCTTGGAGCAACTGGTTGCTGCGTTGCAGCCGCCACGCAAGGTCATGTTGATGGTCAAGGCGGGTGAGGTCGTCGATCAGTTCATCGACATGCTGGTGCCTTTGCTCGAACCGGGTGATGTGATCATCGATGGTGGCAATTCCTATTACCCCGATACGACGCGGCGGACGGCCCATCTCAAAGCGAAGGGGCTGCGTTTTATCGGAACCGGCATATCCGGTGGTGAGGAAGGGGCACGCCATGGGCCATCGATTATGCCGGGTGGAGATCCGGAGGCCTGGCCACTGGTGAAGGAGATCTTCCAGTCGATCGCGGCAAAAGTCGACGGTGTGCCCTGTTGTCAATGGGTTGGACAGGACGGCGCCGGGCACTTCGTCAAGATGGTACACAACGGTATCGAATACGGTGATATGCAGCTGATCTGTGAGGCCTATGCGCTGATGGAAAATGCGCTGGGCATGAGCTACGAGCGCATGCACGAAGTTTTTGGCGAATGGAACAGTGGTGTGCTCGACTCTTATTTGATCGAGATCACGGCCGAAATACTGGCCACGAAAGATGCAGACGGTACAGCTTTAGTCACGAAAATACTCGATACCGCGGGGCAGAAAGGTACCGGCAAATGGACAGCGATCAATGCGCTGGACATGGGTGTACCGCTGACCCTGATCGGCGAGGCGGTTTTCGCACGGGTACTGTCTTCGTTGAAAGCCGCGCGTGTACGTGCCTCGAAAATCCTCGGTCCGCGCCCGCCGGGTTCGATCACGGGTAGCGAGGAAGAGAACATCAATGCTCTGCACGACGCGCTCTATGCATCAAAAATAATTTCCTATGCGCAAGGTTTCATGTTGATGCGGGAAGCGGCGAAAGAACAAGGCTGGGCGCTGAATTACGGCGAAATTGCGCTGATGTGGCGAGGCGGCTGTATCATTCGCAGCAAGTTTCTTGGCAACATCAAAGCCGCATTCGATGCCGATCCGCAGCTGGAAAATCTGGTGCTGGATGATTTCTTCAATAATGCGTTGCAGTCCGCGGATGCAGGCTGGCGTAGCGCGGTCATGCTGGCTGTGCGTAATGGCATTCCGGCGCCAGCCTTCGCGGCGGCTTTGTCCTACTTTGATGGCTACCGCAGCGATCGACTGCCCGCAAATCTGTTGCAAGCTCAGCGTGATTATTTCGGTGCGCACAGTTATGAACGCGTCGACCGGGAACGTGGTGAGTTCTTTCACACCGATTGGACCGGTCAAGGCGGCAAGGTCGCATCGACCACCTATGACGCCTAGTGAACCTGACGTGGCGAGATCAGACCCACTGCGTTTCTGAATTATGGTCATTAGGCAAATGACTAATGGCTCAAACTGTAGGAGCGGCTTCAGCCGCGATTTGCTAGCGAGCTCACCGAACGTTCGCGGCTGAAGCCGCTCCTACGATATGGAATTGGAAGCAAAAAGGTGCTGAGTTTCAGCAATCCTCTGTCACGCAGCTGCAGCCATTGTCAGCTTTCGTTATCACGTAAGTAA
>JABDQW010000238.1 GCA_013042055.1 Gammaproteobacteria bacterium
TACCGGCGCGAAGGCCAGTACACGGGGCACACCATCTATGTGCTTGACGACCAACGTCACCTGGCCGGGCAGGTGTTCTTGAACGACCTGCTCAACGCCCGTGACAGCGGCATCGTCCAGCGCCTCATGCACCCGGTCCCGGCCGTGCTGAATGCCAGGGCGACGCTGCAGTCAATTGCCAAGCATCCCGCCTGGTTGACTAACGACAGCCTGCCTGTGATCAATCGATACCGCGTTTACCAGGGCGTTTTCTGGCGGGACAAAGTCATGCAGAAGGATCAACAACTGATCAACAACGTAAGCGAGCATAACGAACTGGCTTCGACACGTGCTGAACTGGCGGATATCTTCTGGATGGGGGTGGGCGCACTGTTCGTCGGTGGCGCAGCGCCTGTCAAGCACAACGAGGAAGAGGACTGACTGACATGAAACCCGGACTCGAAAAAGCGGCCCACACTTTGCAGCGCGATTTAATCGTTCATCATCTTGACGATGCGGTACAGCTGATAGAAAAAATGTCACCGCGAGAGATAGTGGATGTACTATCCCGGCATGCAGTGGCCGTGACAAAACCGCTATGGGAGCGTCTTTCGCCGGATATAGGGATGCAGGTCATTGAATTGCTGCCCAAGAAAGACGCAATCCCGTTGTTGAGCGCGCTCGATCCAACAAGGGTTGTGGCTTTTTTGAGCATGCGCGACGAGCCTGTCCGTGAACATTACCTGCAGCAGTTACCGGTGGCGGAAGCCGAAGAGTTACGCGCCATTCTCGCTTACCCGGCAGATTGTGCGGGTGCGCTGATGGACCCGCGTGTGCTGCAATTCCGTGCCGAAACCACGGTGCGTGAGGCGCTCTCTCGCATACGTGCGTCGGGTCGCCGTCGAATACGCATGCTGTTTCTCGTCGATGCAGAAAGCCGTCTCACGGGTCAGGTCGATATCCAGGATGTGGCGACGGAAGCGTCATCGACGCACCTGGAGGAGATCCAGTCACCGGTTGAGGCGGTGGTCAATGCCGTGGCCCCGCGCGAGGAAGTCGTCGAAATACTCGAGCGCTACCGCCTTACCGACCTGCCTGTGATCGACGTCGGTGGGCGGCTCATCGGCGTAGTTCGCTACCGCAACCTGGTGACAGCCGCGGAAGATGAGGCCACCGTAGCGATGCAGACCATGGTGGGTGTCAGCAAGGACGAGCGCGCTTTGTCAAAAGTGTCGTTCTCGGTGCGCAAGCGTTTGCCCTGGCTACAGATTAATCTGCTCACCGCCTTCCTGGCCGCCTCCGTGGTCGGTCTGTTCGAGGGTACCATCGCAAAATACACGGCGCTGGCTGTGCTGTTGCCGGTGGTTGCAGGGCAGTCTGGTAATACCGGGGCGCAGGCGCTGGCTGTCACCATGCGCGGCCTGGCGCTCAGAGAAATACGCGTACGACAGTGGCCACGGGTCGTATTCAAAGAAATGGCCGCCGGATTCTGGAACGGTATTGCCATCGCTGCCACCACTTCGCTGGGTGTCTGGATATGGAGCCAGTCCGTAGGGCTGGCAGCCGTCATCGGTGTCTCCATGGTTCTATCGATGGTTATTGCCGGTATATTCGGTGCCGCGATACCCATGATACTGACTGCTATCGGTCAGGACCCCGCTCAGTCATCATCGATTGTGCTGACGACAGTGACCGATGTCGCGGGTTTCTTCAGTTTTCTCGGAATTGCCACGTTATTTGCATCGATGCTTTAGCCCGCATTTCTCGCCCTCTGGTGAGAAATGCGGGTCAGGTTGTCGCAGACGACTCAGCCGGCGGGTTATCCGTTCCCTTGATGATCAGCCCGCATATCCGCCTGAGCAGGTTGTGGATACGGCGGTAATTTTCAAGGATGCTGGTTTCGATTTTATACAGCGACAATTGCTCCCGCGTTTCAGACTTCATCTGGACATACAGGTGGGAGCGAGTGCTTTCGATCAGGCCGTTGTAATGCGCCTTTGCGTCAATAACCTGCTGCGCTTTTTGCGCGTCATGTTCGAGCAGCGCTTCCATTGTCAGCTGGGCTGCAAGGAACAGTTCCTTGTAGATAGCTTTAATGCGTTCTTCGTTCTCGGCGCTGATTTCCAGGTTTTGCTCAAGGCGCTTGTAACTGTCGGCAACGATACCGGTTTCGATTATATCGGCGATATTCTCCAGATAGTTTGCTGCACCGAAATAGGCATGCACAAACACGGGTTGTGGGTCGACCAGGTTCATCGTGGTGAGTTTGCGAAGATATAGTGCAACCGCGTCGGTCAGGCCGTCGATTTCGTTATCCCGTTTATGCAGCGCCTGTATGCGTTCCCGGGTGCCCACCGTGAGTGTCGGCATGCTGTCCCTGATCATGGCTATGACCTTTTCTCCGATGCGCTCCAGTTCCAGACGAGTACGCTCCAGCGCCATGGCCGGTTGATCAAGGTAGTAATCATCAAGGAATTTCGGTTCTGTCTCCGGTAGGGGCTCCGGCGCCAGTGATGGCACGATTTTCAGTACCAAGCGTGCCAGCGTGTTGGTGAAGCCAAGGAACAGCACCAGGTTGAATACATTGAATAAGGTATGTGCATTCGCTACTTGACGCGGCGTATCTGCGGCGAGTTGACTGAGCCCTTCAAGCTGGTCCGATACAGGTGACAGGTACCTGACCAGTTCGGCGAACGGTGGAATAAACCCTACAAAGAGCAAAACACCAGTCACGTTGAACAGTACGTGTGCGGTCGCTGCCTGCATGGCTTCACGAGGCTTGCCGACAGCCGATACGACTGCGGTGACGCAGGTGCCGATGTTGGAACCCAGTATCAGAGCGATACCGGTTTCGAGTGACAGCAGTCCCTGGCTGGCCATGACAATGACGATACCGGTGGTCGCCGAGGAACTCTGCACAAGGGCAGTAAACACGGCACCGATCAGGACACCCCAGAGCGGGTTGGCCATCTCCTGCATCAGTTGCATAAACGGCTCATAGCTACGTAGTGGTGTTGTCGCCTGGCTCATTAATTCCATGCCAAAAAACAGCAGGCCGAGCCCCATCGACATCACTCCTAGCTGCTTGATGCGGGAATTCTTCGCCAGAACCTCGGTAAAAAATCCAGCAGCGATCAGCAGTAACGCGGATTCGGTTATTTTGAACGCGATGATCTGTGCGGTGATGGTGGTGCCGACATTAGCGCCCAGTATGACACCAATCGACTGCTGGAATGTCATGATGCCGGCGGTAATAAACCCCACCACCAGCACTGTCGTGATGGATGAGGATTGGATAACGGCCGTAACAACACTACCGGCAAATGCGGCACTGAAACGGTTGGTCGTTAATTTTGCAAGGATGTCCTTGACACGCTCGCCGGCAACAATTTTAAGTGACTCGGTCATTTTGTGCATGCCGTACAGAAACAGTGCCAGCCCTCCACCGAGGTTGACCAGCATGACACCGAATTCAAGCGAATTGTTCATTTTTTATATCCAGTCAATCGTTGGTTTACCTGCAAACTGCAATGTTTCATTGTGTACAGATATGTGCAAGTTATATCATTCAATGGCTTATTAGTCTGCTGCTTTTCGATTTACAAATTCAGTAGCAAAGATGGTTTTCTGTTGCTGGCAAATCAGGGGATGCATTATGGACACTACGCTCCGTTACCGTTTCTATCAGTTGCTCGAAATGAGAGACCAGACTTCACGGCTCGCATTTTTCGTCAATACGTTCATAATGCTGCTGATCGTGGTCAATGTGATCGCTGTCATACTGGAGTCAGTCAGCAGTTATCAACGTGCCTTCGGGCCATGGTTCTGGTATGTGGAAATTTTTTCTATCGCGGTTTTCACCGTAGAGTACATCGCCAGGCTCTGGTGCAGTGCAGAAAATTTAGCCTATGGTTCCGGCTGGCGCGGGCGGCTACATTACATGCTGACGCCTATGGCTTTGATCGATCTTGTAGCTATCCTCCCGTTTTATCTCAGAGCATTCACCAGCATGGATGCGCGCATTCTCAGAATCCTGCGTCTGTTACGCGTATTTAAGCTGTCACGCCATTTTGCGGTACTCGGTATCCTGGGTACCGTGCTGCGAAACGAGGCAAAAACGCTATTATCTGCGATTTTCGTCATGCTGATACTGGTGATTCTGTCTGCCAGTGGGATTTATGTCGTCGAACGCAACATCCAGCCAGATGCATTCGGCAGTATTCCAAGCGCGATGTGGTGGGCGACTGTGATATTAACTACAGTCGGCTACGGCGATGTTGTACCGATGACCGTTGCCGGACGCTTGCTGGGTGTTTTTATAACCGTTCTGGGGGTAGGCATGGCGGCACTGCCTGCTGGTATCATAGCTTCCGGTTTTACGGCAGAGCTGGCGCGGCGGCGTGAACGCTATGAGATGACGGCGAAAAAACTCCTGATGGTTTGTGACATCAACAGCAATGACCGAACACACCTGGCAGAGAAGCGCGAGGAACTGGGTTTGGCGGCGGACGATGCACGGCTGTAACTGAAGAAGGCTGCACTGGACAGTATGGCCGCTCCAGTGCACGAAGGAAAAATCTGTCCTCACTGCGGGAAGCCGACTAACTGATTTACCGGGCTACGGTATCAAGCTGTTATTACCGGTTGTAATCTGATGTGGATGATTGCTTCGTCGTGGATTCGCAGCCGCTTGCAAGCGACGACCGCGACAATGATACACGGCAGCTAGACCACCCATAAAAATGAGTTTCTATTGGATATCACAGCCCGCAAAAGCATGCATGAGAGCAATGGTTACAATCATCGCTGACAAGTGGGAAAAATTATTTCTTCCTTGTGTTGTCTAGGGGTCTTAATCGCTTTATGCCTGCATTCTCTACTGTTCCGAGTGAATTACCAGTCCCGTCTGCAAAATTGACGATATCGGTTGAGCGCGCCGGTACCGGCAAAAAACGTGGGGGATGGATATGCAACGATTCGAGTGGATACTCTTCGTTGCCGCTGATATCAATGTACGTGCTTTGAATCACGAAACAGGGTGTTTGACGTGGTGACTCTTGAGCGGTTGAGTATTTCAATCCAATCCAAATATGTTTCGATAAAATTTGAACCTGCTCTCCTGTTTGCGCATCAACAGCGTCTGCAATTTATTATACTCAAAAAACATGCCAGCGCATACAGGGCAGCGTTCGATCTCGATGCCTTCTAATTGTTCTGTTCTCATTTCATTGCCGCATCTGGGGCATCTCATCCAGTGCACCTGTCGTAGTCTGTCTCGCTCTCCTTTTCGGTTTCCTGCCGATAAGCCTTGAGTCGTTGTTCCTGCTCCCTTCTAACGTCCTCGAGCATCTTGCGTTCGTGTTCGCGAAACCATCGGTTCTCCTCGCCGTCTGAGTTACGCACCTTATTTCTCCGTTGTTACCGGCATTTAGCTGATATGCTGTGTATATAAAACTCCAATAATTAATGGCGATGACAAGCCTCAAAAGCATTTCGGACGCTATCGTTTTCCCTGCTTGTATGTGCAGGTGTCGCACTCAGTTTACACTCCAGACACTTCCACGTTCTGCGGCAAACTTTCGAGCTAGTAGAAATTCGGCAGCGTGCATGTATTTTGAAAAAATAAACGACTCTTTTCCTGGAATCCAGTGTTATTGGACAGACGTTCCCACGGGCATCGAGCCCACTGTTGCCATGGCACTTTGCCGAATTCTGGCGCCCTTACCAAAAAACCGCCCTTATTACGTCATGGCCCTCGTCCCCGTTGGCGTTTAGCGACTTTACAAACGATTTGCATGAGCCCCTCTTGTCCAGTAAACCAGAGTAGCCGCTATGCGCATCGCGTGCGGTATCTGGCTTGATTTTTTTTCAGATGCTAGATGAACCTTTGCGCGAATGCCTCAGCTTTTCTCCGTTTCTGGCGTAAAAGGGTCGATACCGGTATTTTCGGTGCTGTCCCTGGGAGGTCGCACCTGTATCTCTTGCCGGTCAACCGCGATCTCGATATCCGCCTGCTTCAACCCCGCCTTGATCGCAGCGTTGAGCGCGTTCAGCACTTCCGAGTAGTCCTCGCGACGAATGAATACCCGCAGCTCAAACTGCAGCGCACCCGGGCCAAAACCTTTAAAAATGACGTTGGGCTCTGGTTCTTCCAAGACCATTGGGTGTTCGCTTGCCAGCGCATGCAGAATCTCTCTGACACGTCCAACCTCCGCCCCGCGGCCGACCGAGACAGGAAAGATAACTCGAATGATCGCATCGGAAAGCGTCCAGTTGAGGATCTGCTCGGTGATGAAGTGTTTATTGGGTACAATCAGATCCCTGCGATCCCAATCAGTTATCGTAGTCGCCCTGATGCGAATCCTGGACACAGTGCCGCTCACGTTACCGACGGTCACGACATCACCAACGCGTATCGGGCGTTCGAACAATATAATAATCCCGGATACGAGGTTGGCGAAAATTTCCTGCAAACCGAAAGCCAGTCCGACCGTCATCGCAGCGACAAGCCACTGTACCTTAGACCAGCTGATACCTATCGCATTGAATGCCATGACGATCCCAATCGCGGCAATCGTGTACTT
>JABDQW010000239.1 GCA_013042055.1 Gammaproteobacteria bacterium
TTATCTATCTTTTCTTTTTTTCACGCGTAGAATTCAATAATGCAACGCTACAAGATCCTTCATCGCACTTATTATAATTTTCCCGCCGAAGTGCGTTTGCAACCGCATGCGCTTCGGCTGCGACCGAGAGAAGGTCATGACCTCCGTATTGAATCATCAAGTCTTATCATTTCACCCGAGGCGAGTGTGCGCTGGCAGCGCGATATGGAGGATAATTCGATAGCGATTGCGAGTTTCGTATCGCCAGCCCGACAGCTCTCGATCGAGAGCGAAATCATTATTTCTCAATTCAACGAAGGACCACTCCATTTCCTGGTTGCCGACTACGCGGTCGATTTTCCCTTTACCTATACGCCTGACGAGCAGGTTGTGCTGTTGCCCTATGTGATTATGGCTTTTCCAGAATCCATTAGCGTGCTGGCTGACCTGGTGGCAAAAGTCTGGCAGGCGGGCGAGCCGATTCAAACAGTCGTGTTGTTACAAAGGCTTATTGCTCATATTAATCGGTCGCTGTCTTACACAATACGCGACGAACCCGGCGTACAAACGCCACAAAATACGCTGTCAAAGCAATTGGGTTCGTGCCGCGACTTTGCTTATTTGTTCATGGAAATTACGCGTAGCCTTGGCCTGGCTTCGCGCTTCGTCAGCGGATACTTGAATGCAGAGCCTTCATCAACTGATTTTGGCGCTACTCATGCTTGGGCTGAAGTTTATTTACCCGGCGTTGGCTGGAAAGGTTTTGATCCCACCTCAGGGTTGATCGTGGGGCCTAATCATATAGCAGTGGCTGTGGCGAGATTGCCCGATTCAGTACCACCGGTTGCGGGTTCATATATCGGGCCGCCAGGGGCAACACTTGATGTCGGTGTCTGGGTGACGGCGTTGGCGTGAGATAAAACAGCATCCGAAGAAAACGGAAGCTCGTAGCCACTAATCAATATTAATTTTGTCGATTCTACATTAGGGAAGCCCTGATTAATTCCATCCAGGAATTATCAGAGCACGAAAAACAAAAACGCGATTATTATTTTTTTTCATCCTCAATCGCATATGTGATTGAGGATGGCGGCACATCCATGTGCCGCACGGAAACTATGAATTGATCAGAGTTTCCTGAGATCAACTATCAATCGGTTGCGGGTAGCTTGGACCACCCTCGAGCAATAGCGAGCTTTGATTGTTATAAACCTGAGTCCGTGACTTCATGCGATTAGACTCAAATGTCGGACCTGATTGGCGACATTAGAGTCGTCTTCATTATTACACGCAACCGGTAGGCTTCGGTAATCCAGCAATTTTATCAACCACCTTCATACCCGAACCATTAGTCAAATTAGCCAAATATTTGACTGGTGCTTTCCGATCAGTCTTTCCAAATTTTTCTTTATAGAAACTCTTTCCAAATTCGCGAATAGTCGGCGCAAGGCCAGTCTCTGCATAATACGATCGCGCCCACGTAATCACTTCCTGCATTTCTTCGCCATACTGCAAGCCTTCTGCCTCAGCAGCAAGCATTGCAAACTCTTCATTCCAGTCGTTAGGGTCAACCAGAAACCCATCACCGTCGCGATTATAATCTGAAATTGCCATTAGTATTCTCCTGAGAAAGGTACATGAAAACGGTATCTGCAGTAACTATAAGTTTAGGAACCATAAATGCAACATCAGACCATGCGCAAATATACATATATACCTCACGATTCCCGTTTTGCATTCCATTACCTGCCCTGCATCCGTTGATTCGTCCTGGAAATAACATCACTTTCAATCTTTTTTATCGGTATATTTTTCTCGGACAATCATCCGCCTCACACACTACCCTTCATGGGTAACCGTGTTTCCCGGTCCGTAGAGATGCCGAAGAGTCGTCAAATTGAACTTTCAAGGTACACAATAAGCGATAATGTAAATAGCCCCGAAAACAGCGTCAATGTCCATTTAATTGATTGATGCGCTTTGTTGCTCATACGTCCTATTGCTTCTGTTTTCATATGTCACCTTTCCAATGGTACTTATGTGGTTAGTCTTTTGAATACACGAAAGACTCGATTTCTCTGTTCAATATATTGGCACCCAAATAGTCAGCAGACTGTTGCAGGAACTGAAGTTGGACAGATATATAGTCCGTATGATTAACACCGTACGAACTAGCGTGTGCTTTTAACGGTGCCTTTAAGGCGAAGAGCAATGTTTTTTCCTTGCTTGGCATAATTATCTCCATGTCGATTAAATAAGGAATGAGGCCGTGGGTTATGTATTGATCTTGCAGAAAGCGTGACACTTTCCAGAGAATACTTGACTAAATTAGTCAGGAATGCTCATCATACGCTTCGTGACCATAAAAGCAAGCCACTATCTCAACTGTATACGAACTCGAATAGCCCAGATTTCCTTTGATTTGGGTCGGAAGCGGCATTTGATCAAGAGCTAATATTAGAGATTACTAACAATCTACTTCGGGTCGGTGGCAGTATTTCAGTCATAACGAATATTTGTGATCCGCTAGAGACCGCTGTACGTCATAAAGGAGACAGTCGAGCTGAAAAAGTAGACCCTACATCAGGGCGATTCCGTGTTAGTGAGTTCGGCTATAAGAGGACTACCGAGCCAAAACAGAAAATCCCGCAGATAAGGAGACATTGAGTTCCTGAGAACGGGTTGTCACAAACACTAGCCCGTATTTCTCACCAGGATCACGGGAGCAGGCACAGGATTCCTGTTCGTAAGCGCCGCTCTGGAGCGACAAGCGTAGCAATAGCTACGGCTTGAGGGAAGAGCAAGCTTACGGACGCGAAGACTAGCCTGAACCGTGATAGGCATGCTGGAAAAACACGCTGTATTCTTGCTCATCTAGCCCGAATGTTGCATGAGAACGCTCACGAATCTCTTTAACTGTATGAACGGAATTGAGATTTTTCGAATACTAGAAAAGCACACTATGTACCCAACAATGCTATGCAGTTTTGGAAAAATTTCAGCGGCCACTTTGCCCGATTGACCTGTAACCATAGCTATGGCTATGCCCATTGTTTGATTTTTCATGGGGCCAATCGAACTTGTGACTCGCGGAAATTTCGCCAAAATTCTGCATCCTCATGCAACATGCGGGCTAGCCACGAACAGTTCCTTTC
>JABDQW010000240.1 GCA_013042055.1 Gammaproteobacteria bacterium
AAAGCCAAAACCTTTGCTTGCGTCGAACCACTTTACTGTACCTGTACTCATCGTATTTTCCTCGTTAAATTAATGTAAATTAAACTCATGTATGCTGACTATTTTATAGAACACTTTAACCACAACATGTTTCATAGTTGAAATGCTCTAATCGTTGTTCAGCACATAACGACCATGCTGTGCGGGCAAAGCATTTTTTGCGTAGCTCCGAACAAGCTCCTTGTTATGTGCTTTTTGTTTAGAATGGAATTGGCTCATCGTCATCATATGGCTCCATATCACTCACTAAATTAAGAAACACCCCGAGTGACTCGCATAGATTTTTTACTGTTTCACTGTTTATCAGTTTTTCCTCCGGAGTTTTAGCGTTTCCCATTGCTTTCAAGGTGGCATCAATTTCTTTTGAAATTCCGATCATTATTTTCTCAGGATCCATTATTCCTCCAAGACATTTGTCTTTACTATCATTAAATATTCATCCAAATTCTTTCAGCACATAACGTCGAGGTAAGTGGCCGGAGCGCAGCGTAGGTCCAAGCCTGCGATTTCTGCAGGCGAACTTGACCGTTTTGTTAGGCTATGCTGCTGATTCATGCTCAATGTCCCAGCCAGGAAAGACCAGAACAGCAGGGTGGCATTTAAGGGCTCTTGCGAGTACTTTGGCTCTTTCCACACCGAGCTGAACCCTGTCATTTTCAATGGCCGAGATAGTTGATTGAGGAATACCAGTGATTTCAGCTAGCTCGTTTTGACTAAGTTCCTGAAATTCACGAAGTATTTTTACAGACTCACCAACAGTTACCTCTGTTTGCTTTTTTGCTTTTCTATAATTTTTCATATTACTTCCTCCTGTAGTCATGTGGGGTTACATTAACTACTTGAACAAGTACCTGTTCATTTTCTACTTTATAAATGACACGGTATTGCAGATTTAGACGCGATGACCGGTAGCCTTTCCATTCACCGCTTAGTGCTTCATCAAGTAATCCTTTTAACGCGCGAAGGCCTTGTGGGCCTGAAATGTACACAATATCTTTCCATTTTTCATACTTTTTGAGCACGTCTTGCAAAACAGATGATAATTGCTTTGCTACACGACGATGTTCGTATATTGACCACATATCAAATATAGTATGTATACTATATTTGATATGTCAATCTTTTTATAGCCAACCACTTAGCATTTATACGCCGTGCGCAGCATGGCCTATAAATGTCTGTTGGACTAAGCCGCGACTGGCACACTCTTTGTATTAAGGAAATTGTTTTTACTGACGTGGTTACCGGAAGCCGCCAACGTCCTTATCTATACCTTTCTTGTGTACGCCGCCTTTGTCGGCAACGCCTGTTTCAGCCGGCAATCAGCTCCGAAGACGAAGATTCCAAACCGATTTCTGACAGAAGCCCATAATAATCCTGTTACCGGCGCCTGCGCAACCGGCAAGACCTATGCTACAGTGCGACAGCGTTACTGTAACGTTTGTCGTCGCGCCGTTACAGGCCGATCGATCGCGCACAGGCGCAGATGCCCGGTTCCGCACGCCGGTCAGCGCTCTGGCGTGGGTGGCGGATAGACCGGCGCTGACTTACAGTTGTCTTTGGGTCCTACGGTGGCCAGTGATGTGCGTATCTGCTCAAGCCGGGTCACGCGCACCCGGTTAGCCAAAAAGCCATAATGGCTTATTCGCATGAGCCCCTTGGGCAGCACGTGCAGTAAAAACCGGTGCAAAAACTCGCTGCCCTCCAGCGTCATGATCTTCTGCTGGTGGTCACGGTAGTCTTTCCATTTGAAGCTGACCGAGGTTGCATCGACGGCAACGATGCGTGAAGGACTGATCGCGGTTCGGTGCGTATAGCGCGCTAGATAACGCACTACCGTTTCCGGTTTGTTCAGGTGCGGTTTGGTGTGGATCAGCCAGTGTTTCGCCATCGACACTGTCAAACACCGATCGACCTGCGCCCTGTCGTTGATGCGGTGAAGCTCACCGCTCGACCAGGCCAAGCGCAACGCACTGACCATTTTGCCGCGAAACAGTTTGGCGAGCACGCGCTGTGGGTACAGATAGTCACGCCGGGTGCTCACCCAGCTGCTATCGTCAGCCAGCGCGCCGCCGGGGATCAGGCAATGCAAATGAATGTGCTGACTCAGGTTCTGTCCCCAGGTATGCAATACCGCGGTCATGCCCAGTTTGCCCTGTAGCTGTTTGTTTTGCCGGTTGTAGCTATCAAGGGTTTGCCACGCACATTGAAACAAGGCGTGATAGATCACCTCGGGATGCAGTTGCGCCCAAGGGTAGAGTTCGTGTGGCAAGGTGAACACCAGATGGAAGTACGTGACCGGCAACACATCGGCCATGCGCTGCTCCGCCCAGCGCGCACTCGCGCGCTGCTGGCACTGCGGGCAATGCCGGTGGCGGCAGCTCGGGTAGCGCGGATAATGCCGCGCACACGTATCACACGCATAATCCAGGCAGCCCAGCTTGGCGGTATGGCAATGCAGGATGTTCTGGCAGGCACTGGCCTGTTGCGGGCTCAGCGCGTAACGCACCCGGTAAGCTGGCAGAAAGGTCTGTACAATCGGCACAAATGCGGGTGTGCTAGGCATCGTGGTGACCCTCCAAGGTGTAGGCGAGCAGATCAAAATCCGTCGCGTCGCTGTCCGCACGCCAGTGCTAATAGCGTTCCGTACTTTTAAGTTCGCTGTGCCCGAGCATTTCTTTCAACTGATGGATGGGCATGCCCGCGGCTAATTGATGGGTCGCATAGGCGTGTCGCTTATGCCGGATTCGGTATAAGCGGCATTCCTTTGCGACGCATCTATTGGAAGCCGGCTACGATATCAGGACGGTGCAGGAGCTATTGGGACATGCTGATGTATCGACGACGATGATCTACACCCATGTGCTCAATCGCGGCGGGCGCGGTGTCAAGAGTCCGCTTGACGGTTGATACCTTGTCAATGGATAAGCGTTTAGCGGAGCGGGATCGCAACGCGTAAGAGTATCAGCTCTACTATGTCTCGACTGCGGCTATTATCGATGATCGATTCCCCATTGCGCCAACGCTGCCAAAGTTCAGACTTCTGGACATCCGTCATACCTAATCTACTTGGTTGTGCCATACCCTATTTCTCCAAATCTTTAATTAAAGCATAGGGTGTTGCACTGATCGGTTGAATCCACCGTGCCTTTTATTGCCTGGGCTTTGCGTCGTGTCGGGTATCGCGTCGGTAGTTCCTTCTGGCGTGCGTTGGCGCGATATTTTGGAAGTTGCTTCGCTTTGCTCGCGACGACGTGATCGTTCATCTAATGGGTTCGAAGCAGTAGATTTCCCCACCGATCCACCCTCGCCTGCCAGCCTTGATCGATCCAGGTGGTTGACGTGGTTTCGGTGATCAGGGCCGGACCATCGATGATCTGGTCCACCTTTAACGCATCGCGCGCGAGTATGGGTACCGGCTGGTCAAAACCGTAGACCGTTGTCATGCGCTGCTGCGCTTGTGCTGTTGCTCGCCACTCGGGCAGATCGAATGCCGGCTTGTCACCTGCCAGGCGCAAACGCAGATTGACCAGTTCGACCTCGATGGCCATGCGGTGGCCGTATTGCGATTCATGCAGTTCGTGGAACGCGTACTCGAGTTCTTCCGGCACGTCCCACAACAGATTCAAGGTGTAGCTCTGGCCCTTGTAGCGCAGGTCTACGCTGTACTGCGCCTGCATGTCGCAATCACCGGCGATTTCGCGCAACTCCTGTTCGGCAAGTTCGTGAATCTGGCGGAACTGTTCTTCGATGTCGACCGTGTTGCAGTCCTTCAGCAGCAGGTTGATCGTCAGCGAGCGTTCGCGGATCGGTTCCGCCGCGAGCATGCCCAATGCGGACAACACACCGGCATTGGCCGGCACCAGTGCGCGCGTCATCTGCAAGGCATCGGCCAGCGCACAGACGTGCAAGCCACCGGCGCCGCCGAAAGAGACCAGGGTGTAATCCTTGGGATCTTCGCCGCGTTGTACCGACATGACCCGTAGCGCGCGCACCATGTGGTCGTTGACGACATCGATGACGCCGGTCGCGGCCTGGTGGAGCGACATGTCCAGTTTGTCGGCGATCGTCGCAAGCGCCTGCTCCGATTTCGCCCGGTCGAGTATCATGCGTCCACCGAGAAAAGCATCCGGCAGCAACCTGCCCAGGATGACGTTCGCATCGGTCACCGTCGGCCGTGTGCCGCCCTTGCAATAACAGGCGGGACCGGGATCGGCGCCGGCCGACTCGGGCCCGACCAGCAGCAGGCCGCCGGCATCAACGCTGGCGATCGAACCGCCACCGGCGCCGATGGTGTGCATGTCGACCATCGGCACAGCGACCGGGTAGTCACCGATATGCCCTTCGGTGGTGAAGCCAATTTCCTGGTCGATGATCGACACGTCGGTCGAGGTACCACCCATATCGAAAGACAGCAAGCGATCGCAGTCGGATTTTGCCGCGCTGAACTGGGCGCCTTTGAGGCCGCCGGCGGGGCCGGATAACAGCAGATGCACGGCATAGCGACCGGCATGGTGGGCACTGGCAGTACCGGCGGAACTCTGCATCACCGCCAGGTGGCAACCCGGCGCCTGCTGTTCGAGGCGTTGCAGGTAGCGCTGCATCAACGGGCCGACATAAGCATTCAAGGTGGTGGTGATGCCGCGCTCGTATTCCTTATATTCCGGCAACACGTCCGACGAACGGCTAATGAAGATCTGCGTAGAGACCCGGTCGACGATAGCCGCTTCGATGCGCTTCTCTTCGGCATCATCGATAAACGAGAACAGCAGGTTGATAGCAATCGCCTGCGGTGAAATCGCGTCGATCTGTTGGCACAGCTGCTGCAGGTCATCATCGTTCATGGTTGCAAGCGCTTCACCGGTCGCGCTCAAACGCGATGCGACTTCGAGACAATGCTCTGGAGGAATCAGCGGTGGCTTTTTTTCAGGCTGCAGATTGTAGAGTTCTTTGCGCGCCTGACGCCCGATGCTCAACACATCAGCCAGGCCCTGGTTGGTGATGTACGCCGTGCGCACGCCCTTGCCTTCGAGCACCGCGTTGGTGGCCACGGTCGAGCCGTGAACCAATAGCAAATCGGTGGTGTCTATGTTCAGGTAGGCCAGACCCTGCATGATCGCGCGATCCGGCGCATCCGGTGTCGACAGAACTTTGTGGATAGACACGGTGCCCGTAGTTTCGTCGAACAGGATAAAGTCGGTAAAAGTGCCACCGGTGTCTACGCCAAGATAAGCCATTGACGGAGTTTACAAGAATTATTCACCGCAGAGGCGCGGAGACGCAGAGAACACATGTTTTTGTTGAGTGTTAGCCAGTAAGGCTCGCGACCGTCAGGAGATATCTCCCGTTGGTCGAGATGGCAGTGCGTTTATTGATTGGGTCGAGATTACACCGACTTAGATGATCGGACCCCAATAACATTGTTTTTGATAATCGATGAGATCAGCAATCAGCCGCTGTGCCATTGGCCGAGTCTACAAGAATTATTTACCACAAAAATGCTGGAAGAATGCCTATGTTTAATAACTCAAAAAACATCTATATTCTCTGCGTCTCCGCGCCTCTGCTGTTCAACACCAAGTTTTACTTGCATGCATAACCAAATAAGGAATAATAGCGCGCATGTCTTCACAAGCCCTGATCTCGGTTAACAATCTGGTGCGTTACTACGGCGATGTTTGCGCCGTGAGCAATATCAGTTTCGAACTGAACGCGGGCGATATACTCGGCTTTCTCGGGCCCAACGGGGCCGGTAAGTCCACGACCATGCGCATGCTTTGCGGTACCCTGGCGCCGACGGAAGGCGAGATTCGTATCAATGGCGTCGATCTGCTGGACAAGCCGGGGGCGGCCAAAGCCGCACTGGGTTATTTGCCGGAAACGCCGCCGTTGTATAGGGAAATGTGTGTCGATGAATACCTGCGCTATTGTGCCAAACTGAGACGCATTGAAAAAAGCCAGATCGATGATGCCATGGAACTGGCCAAGCAACGCTGTGGCTTGAACGACGTTAGCCGACGCCTGATCGGCAACCTGTCCAAAGGCTATCAACAACGCGTCGGCATTGCCCAGGCGATCTTACATTCGCCCGAGGTGATCATCCTCGATGAGCCCACCGTTGGTCTCGATCCGATTCAGATCCGTGAAATTCGGGAGCTGATCACCGAGCTTGGTACGAGCCACGGTATCATTCTGTCAACGCATATCCTGCCCGAAGTGGAATCGGTGTGTAACCGGGTGCAGATCATTAATGAGGGTACGCTGGTTTACGCATCCGGCATGGACGCGCTGCAGGAGCAGAAAAACACCAACCGCTATGAAATCGCGCTGCGCCAGCCGCCGGCGATGGATGACATGCTAGCCGTTCCCTGTATCGATCAGATCGAGCCGCTGGCTGCGGACCGTTTTATTGTTCAGATCAATTCCAGCGCAGAAGAACTGGCCAGCGCTGCGGTGAACAACCACTGGGGCCTGCACAAGCTGGTCGCGCAGGAGCACACGCTGGAACAGATCTTTGTCAACCTGACCCTGGGTGAGAACGTCAACACATGATCATGACCATCGCTATGCGCGAACTGCGCAGTATGTTCCTGTCGCCGCTGGCATGGTCCGTGCTGGCGGTGACGCAGCTGATTATTGCCTGGTCGTTCTTCACCCAGATCGATTTTTTCTTCAGCATCCAGCAGCAGCTGACGACCATGCCCAATCCACCGGGAGTCACCGACCTGGTGGTGATGCCGACCTATGAAATCGCCAGCATTATCCTGTTGATGGTGACACCGCTGTTGACCATGCGCCTGATCAGCGAAGAGCGCCGCAACGGCTCGATGGCGTTATTGTTGTCGTCACCGGTGAGCATGACGCAGATCGTGCTGGGCAAATTCGTCGGCATCGTGATTTTTATGTTAATCCTTGTCGGCATGATCAGCTTGATGCCGTTGTCGCTGATGATGGGCAGCACGCTCGATCTGGGAAAACTGGCTGCCGGTGCCTTTGCGCTGTTTATGTTGCTGGCCGCGTTTTCCGCCGCCGGGCTGTTTCTGTCATCGTTGACGGTGAATCCCGTCGTTGCCGCGGTCAGCTCCTTTGGGCTCTTACTGCTGTTATGGATCATCAACAGTAACAGTGGTGACAACGGTGAGAACCTGCTCAGCCAGCTGTCGATACTGGCGCATTTTGCACCGATGCTGCGCGGCCTGATCAACAGCGCCGATGTCGCCTACTTCGTCCTGTTCATCGTAACGTTTCTGGTGCTGACCATTCGCCAGATGGACTCGCAACGGCTGCAGGCATAAAAATGAAGCTCTCTAAAAAAACCCGCATACAGTTGCAGCTGCAAAAAATCGTGTTTGTATGTCTGCTGCTGATCGCCGTGGGCTTGCTGGGTTGGCTGACGAATCAGCAGGCAATCCAGTTTGACTGGACCAGCAACAAGCGCAATACCTTGTCACAAAACAGTATCGACCTGCTGCAAACGCTTGACCAGCCGGTACAGGTCAACGTCTACATACAAGACGATGCGACAGTACACGCAGCGGTGGAAGAGATCCTGCAACGCTATCAACGGGAAAAAGCCGATTTCAATTATCGCCTGATCAATCCCGATCTCGATTTCGAGTCAGCGCAACGCGACGGCGTCGAGCGCTACGGCCAAATCGTCATCGCCTATAACAACCAGAAAGAGCACATCGCCTCGTTGAGCGAGCAGAACATCAGCAGCGCCCTACTCAGGCTGAGCCGACCGGACGCACGTAAACTGGTGTTCATCAAGGGCCACGGCGAGAAAAGCCCGGCAGAGAACAGCAATATCGGTTACAGCAAGCTGGTCGCCGAACTCGAGAACAAGGGCTTTACCACAACAACACACAACCTGTTGCTGGGTGAAGTTCCGCAGGATACCAGCGCCGTTATCATCACCTCACCGGAACGCGCGTATCTTGAAGGCGAACTCGAGCTGATCGGGCAATACCTGGACAACGGCGGCAACCTGTTGTGGATGATGGACCCGGGTGAGCTGCACGGGCTCGAACCACTGGCGGACACGCTCGGTATTCGTTTCCTCGATGGCATTATCGTCGACAACAATGTCAACCTGCGCAACACCTTGCGTATTCAACACCCGGCGATGATTCCGGTACTCGATTACTACCCCCATGCCGTGACCGAGAACATCGAGTACAACACGCTGTTCCCGTTCAGCCGCGGCGTTGAGGCAGAAGACACCACGTTCGACAGTACAGTTATCGCCCAGTCATTGGCGAAAAGCTGGTCCGAGGCGGACGCGCTCGGCGGCGAAATCGACTTTCGCTCCGAGGACGGCGATATCCAAGGGCCTATAGGAGTCATCCTGGCCCTGGAAAAAGCCACGGCCACGGCGACCGATACAGATGCCGGCGCACACCGCGTAGTCGTCATCGGCGACAGCGACTTCGTCGCCGACAGTTATATCGGCACCGGTGCCAATCTAGCGCTGGCGATGAACATCTTCAACTGGCTGGCCGGCGATGATATGCTGATTGCGATCGAGCCGAAGCGTGCGCCCGATGTCCAGCTGCAACTGGACGATACCGAAGTTATGCTGATTGGAGTGGGTTTCTTCCTGGCCTTGCCGGCGAGCTTGATCCTGGCGGGCGTCGTTATCTGGCTGCGCCGGCGTAATCGTTGAGCTAATCGATGCGTTCGCGGGCACTGCTGAATCTCGCTCTTTTGATTCTGATCGCCGTACTGGGCTACTATGCCTATACGACACACCAGCAGCAAAACCAAGACGACACTGCTTTTCAGCTGACCGCTTTGTCTGCTGATAAAATCGAGCACATCATCATTCGACATAATCAGCGCAGCGTGGAACTACGTAAAAGCGCGGGTCGCTGGCGCATGTTGCAACCCATCGACATCGCGGCTAACAGCTTTCGTATCGATACCTTATTAAAGCTACTCAACACGGTCAGCCATGCCTCCTATGTGGTGGCCGAACTGAATCCGGAGACCTACGGTTTATCCGACATCAACACGTCGATTCAATTTAACGATGTGGTGATCGAATTCGGTGGCACTAACCCGATCAACAACTACCGTTATGTGCGCATCGGCGATCGTGTGCACCTGATCGATGATCACTATTACCCGCTGCTGAGCTCACAAGTCGGCACCCTGGTGGCACGGCAACTGCTCGCCGGTGATATCGAGATCGACAAGCTGGTGTTGCCAGAAATGACGCTTTACCGCGACGATAACCAGCGCTGGCAAAGCAGCAGCGCCACCAATCCGGACCTGATCAACGAAACCTTGCATCACTGGAAAAACAGCCAGGCGTTCGGTGTGCACAATTATATGGCGCGCGAGTCGTTGGCTGACATCAGCGTGTACCTCAGCGGTGAAGTCGAACCGCTGCGTTTCCATGTCACCGATATCGATCCCTGGTTGATCATCGCCCGCCCCGACCTCGACCTGGAATACCACTTCAATCTGGAGTTTTACGAACGGCTGCTGCCCGGCGCTGACACCAGCGGCGAAGCCGATGAATCGGGCGAGTAATTTGGTGGTGGACTCATTATAATACGCGTTCTTTTAGGTTATCGGATTCGACTATGGCAGTGGCTAGCAGATTCGGCTGGGATTCATTTCTGATCAGGTTCATTTTCGCAACCGTGATCGTTTTCGCCACGTATAATCCTGAAGGCGCATCGTATTACGACTGGATACGAGAGGAATTCCCGACATTTACCGTGTACAAGGCCTTCGTTGGCGTGTTACTGATCATCGGCTGGATCATCCTGATCCGCGCGACCATCGGCTCGCTGGGTGCGATCGGCATCATCCTGGCCGTAGCTTTCTTCGGTCTGTTGATCTGGCTGATGTTCGATGTCTTCAATATCCCGACCGACAGCGTTCGCGTTGTCAGCTACATCATCCAGGTGATGATCATCTGCGTGTTGAGCATCGGTGTTTCCTGGTCACATATCCGCCGGCGCATCAGCGGCCAGGTCGATACCGATGAGATCGAAAGGGATATCTAGCCCGCAGTTTATGGCCTGACATGCCCGAACTTCCCGAGGTCGAAACCACACGCCGCGGCATCGAACCGTACATCAACCATCAAATCATCAGCGACGTCATTATCCGACAGCGCGCCTTGCGCTGGCCGGTACCAAAGCAATTAGGCCAGAGCGTGCGCAACCGCGCGGTGGTGGCGGTTGACCGCCGCGGCAAGTACCTGCTGCTGCGCCTCGACAACGGCAGCATCATCATCCATCTCGGCATGTCCGGCAGTCTGCGCATCTGCTCGGATCGGGCGCCGTTCGACAAACACGACCATGTGGATATCGTTTTCGACAACAACCACATCTTGCGCCTGCGCGATCCGCGTAAATTCGGTGCCGTACTGTGGACTGGCGACGCACCGGAAAACCACCCGCTGCTGTCAGCGCTCGGGCCCGAACCATTACAGGACGAATTCAATAGCCGCTATTTCTACGAACGCACGCGCGATCGCAGCGCATCGGTCAAGTCCGTGATCATGAACAGTCACATCGTCGTCGGTGTCGGCAATATCTATGCCTGCGAATCGTTGTATCTTGCCGGCATCAATCCCAAACGCAAAGCCGGTTCGTTGTCGTTGACGCGCTGCGAGCGATTGGTGTCGACGATCAAACAGGTACTGAACGCATCTATCAGCCAGGGCGGCACCTCGCTGCGCGACTTCGTCCGCGAAGACGGCATGCCTGGTTACTACGCTCAGCAGTTGTTCGTCTATGGCCGGGCTGGAGAGCCGTGCAAGCAATGCGGGCGGCCGATCAAGCAGATCAAGCAGCAACAGCGTTCGACGTTTTATTGCACGCAGTGTCAGCGTTAAATATTCACCGCAAAGAACGCAAAGATTTTTGTGTTTTCGCAGGAGCGGCTTTCGCCGCGAGCAATTCGCGTCTTCGCATGGAATTTGCGGCTGAAGCCACTCATACGTGACTTAAAGACGCTGGATTCCCGCTTCCGCGGGAATGACGAGCACGCGGTAGAGCAGCCTACAAAAACTAAGCGTCTCTGCGCCTCAGCGGTAAAATACCGCCCGCTATCTTGCATTCGGCCAGACCTAAATCACAACACAAGCGAGAAAGAACTATGACTGCGATCGGCACTCCACTCTCTTCGACAGCAACCCGCGTGCTTTTTTGCGGTGGTGGCGAGCTTGGCAAGGAAGTCGTGATCGAGCTGCAACGCTTCGGCGTCGAAGTCATTGTCGTCGATCGCTATGCGCATGCACCGGCGATGCAGGTCGCGCATCGTAGCCATGTGATCTCGATGCTGGATGGCGATGCGCTGCGCCGCGTGATCGAGAGCGAAAAACCTGACTACATCGTGCCAGAAATCGAGGCCATCGCCACTGACACGCTGGTCGCACTCGAGGATGGAGGCTACAACGTGATTCCAACGGCCAGGGCAGCGCAACTGACAATGAACCGCGAAGGCATCCGCCGCCTGGCGGCAGAGGAACTCGGCATCAACACCTCAGCCTACCGCTTTGCCTCCAACCGGGAGGAATTCGACCGGGCGCTGGCTGAGATCGGCATACCCTGTGTCGTCAAACCGATCATGAGTTCATCCGGCAAAGGTCAAACTACGATCAAACAACTAAGCGATATAGAGCCCGCGTGGGATTATGCCCAACAGGGTGGACGCAGTGGCGCTGGGAAAGTCATTGTCGAAGGTTTCGTCGAATTCGATTACGAAATCACCCAGCTCACAGTGCGCCACGCTGGCGGCACGCTGTTCTGTGAACCCATCGGTCATGTCCAGGTCGACGGCGACTACCGCCAATCCTGGCAGCCGCAGCCGATGTCGGACAAAGCCTTACTGCAAGCGCGTGTGATCGCCGAGAAAATCACCGACGCACTCGGCGGACGCGGCATCTTCGGTGTCGAACTGTTCATCAAAGGCGACGACGCCATCTTCAGCGAAGTCTCTCCGAGACCGCACGACACCGGCATGGTCACGATGATCTCTCAGGACTTGTCGCAGTTCGCCCTACACGCCAGGGCAATCCTGGATTTGCCGATTCCGAACATTCGCTTTCACGGGCCCAGCGCCAGCAGCGTGGTTTTGGTAAAAGGCGACTCGGACAAGACCTGCTACACCAACATCGAACGCGCGCTGTCGCAGGACGATACCCAACTGCGCCTGTTCGGCAAACCCGAAGTTAGCAGCCAGCGCCGCATGGGTGTGGCACTGGCACGCGCTAAAACTATCGAAACCGCACGCGACAAAGCAATTGCAGCATCGAACGCTGTACAGATCAAACTATAGAAACAGGAGTAGAAGTGGTTTTGAAAACCTTTGCATTTCTCATGCTGACTTTGTTATTAGGCTTCGCTATCGCCTTTCAGCTCTGCCGTATCATCTGAGAGGAGCGGCTTCAGCCGCTCCTACGCAGTGACGTGTCATCATCGCCGTGTTGTTGAAAAGATCAGAACGTATAATCCAGTGTAACTGTCGTGGTGCGGTCATATCTCTCATTACCGAACGGCACCTTATCCAAGTACCTGACGTTATACGCTAGTCGTAGTGCCAGGTTTTGATAGATACTGGTACGCAATGCCGTCACCGAGCGCCATTCGGTTTGGTCTTCACCAAAATTACCGAGCAGATCCTGACTGAAATCCGAATAGTCGGAAATTTTCCATTTGTATTTACCCGCTGTGCGCAGCAGATATTCGTCTTCACTGGACGGAGCACCTTCGACTTTGAAGTTCCTGTAACCTGGGCCGATCTCGAAATCAAGATTATGCTTTTCGGTCATGATCAACCTGCGGCCATAACCCACGCTGAGCACAGCCTGGTATTCGAAACCGGTGAAGCGGTCGTCTTCATACGATAAATTACCGAACCAATAGTCTCGCGGGCTGTATTTGTAATTCGATTGTGCGGTCAGAAATTTTCGATCAGCGGTGGTGACATCGTCCGTGCTGGCTTTCAGCGTTTCAAAATGCCCCTCGTGCTTCCAATCTTCGATTTCGTACGCGGTGTCGAACAAGAACGTCAGCGAATCGGTGTTGGTGTTACCCGAAGTATCGACGAAGCCCAGACCGGCCGTCGTCGTCCATGGCGATGTCTTCTCCTCCTTGTCTGCTTTATCATCGGCCGCGTGTAACGCTGGTGCAGCGAACACCAGCATCACACTCAAAAAAACCTTGTTGTTCTTCATTGTTGTTCCTTTGTTACGATTTATTCTGTTTTCTGTAGATAGACGTCCATCTGCGGGAACGGGATGGAGATGCCGTTTTCATCGAACGCCAGTTTGATTTTTTCATTCAGGTCAAAGTAAACGCCCCAGTAATCCCCGCTCTTGACCCACGGACGCACGTTGAAATTGACGCTACTGTCGGCGAGTTCACCGACCGCGATCAGCGGTGCCGGATCTTTCAGGATACGCTCGTCAGCGGCAACGATACCGGCGATGATGTCTTTGGCCTTGCGGATGTCATCGCCGTAACCGATACCGAACACCATGTCGACACGGCGGGTATCGCGCTTGGAGTAGTTGGTGATGATGCCGCCAAAGATCTGACCGTTCGGTACGATCACTTCTTTGTTATCACCGGTGCGCATCATCGTCGTGAAAATACCGATTTGCTCAACCACACCCATGGTGCCGCCAGCTTCGACGAAGTCACCGTCCGTGAACGGCCGGAACACGATCAGCATCACGCCGGAAGCCAGGTTCTGCAGCGAGCCCTGCAGCGCCAAACCGATAGCGAGGCCGGCAGCACCGATCAAGGCGATCAATGAGGTGGTGTCAACACCGAGCTGGTTGAGCGAGGCTATAACGACAAACAACAGCAGCACCGACTTGACAATCGAACCAATGAAGTTGATCAGGATGGCATCCACATGTGCCTTGCCCATCAGCTTCTTGACCAGGTTGGTGATCACGTTCACCAGAAACTTACCGATTATGAATATCAGCAGTGCGAAAATGATGTTCAGACCCCACGGAATCACGTAGGTATCGACCAGGGCACCGACATCGATTTTGCTTATAGTCTCAAGTTGTTCATCCATATCTTATCCTCAGTGTTGAAATGTTAGTTGCGACCAAACCCAGATGGATCGGGCGAAAATCGGCGGCAATGGTATCATAGGCAACGTTGTGTTTTCTCGCAGGAGCTGGACATTTGACAATCTTTCACATTGTTCAAGATGACATCACCACACTCGAAGTGGATGCAATCGTGAATGCCGCCAATAATTCACTGCTGGGCGGTGGTGGTGTCGACGGCGCCATTCACCGTGCCGCCGGCCCCGGGCTGCTGAACGAATGTCGGACATTGAAAGGCTGCGCAACAGGTGATGCCAAAATCTCCAGTGGCCATCGTTTACCCGCGAAACACGTGATCCACACAGTCGGTCCTGTCTGGCATGGCGGCGATGCCGATGAAGCCGCACTACTCAAAAGCTGTTATCAACGCAGTCTGCAATTGGCCCACGAACATGATATTCACAGTATCGCCTTTGCCGCGATCAGTTGTGGCGTCTATGGTTATCCGCTCGCGCAAGCGGCAGATATTGCGATCAACACCGTCCTGGAGCAAGTAGGCGCATATCCTGAAATTTCAGATGTATATTTTGTATGTTTCAACGATGCGGTATATTACGCGTATCGACAGGCTTATCAGAATCGCGACTAGCCCAGATTTCGCATCAAGGATTTGGATTTTACGGGCAAGCTTGCTCGTCCGCCTTCGTGCAACATCCGGGCTCGCGTAAGCTGGTAGTGCCAGGCGGAAGAAATTGCAGTGCAAGACTGTGCAACAACAACAAAGTGCTTTTTATTTGGAGATACCATGGCAACAATTACACTTGATGGCAATGAAATCCATACCGTTGGCGAGTTACCCGCGGTCGGTTCAGCCGCACCCGAATTCACGCTGACCAGTGCCGAACTCGGTGATAGCTCATTAGCTGACTATGCAGGTAAGAAAATCGTACTCAACATTTTCCCCAGTATCGATACCGGTGTCTGCGCCGAATCCACCCGTCGCTTCAATGCGGCTGCCGGCTCACTCGATGACACCGTTGTATTGTGTATTTCTGCCGATCTACCGTTTGCGTTATCACGGTTTTGCGGTGCCGAAAACCTGAAAAACGTCGTTACGTTGTCGACATTCAGAAGTCCACAATTCGGCGACGACTACGGTGTGCGCATCATCGACGGCGCCCTTACCGGCTTGATGTCGCGCGCGGTCGTGATTATCGATGAGAGCGGTACGGTTAAATACACGCAGCAGGTGCCCGAAATCGCACAAGAGCCGGATTACGATGCAGCTCTGACGAAACTCTAGCCCGCATTTCTCACCAGGATCACGGCAGCAGGCGCGGGATTCGTGTTCCTAAGCGGCGCTCGAGAGCGAAAAGCGTAGCCATATAGCTACGGTTTGAGTGAAGAGCAAGCTTACGGACGCGAAGACTAGCCTGAACCTTGATAGGCATGCTTGAATAACACACTGTATTTTAGTCATCCGGGTTTTCTTCTAAGAGACCAGTGCCTTATCAGAATCCTACGCCGCCCGGTGAGAAATGCGGGCCAGGCCGCCTGGTGAGAAATGCAGACTAGCCCGACGGCTCTATAAAGGGAAAAATGCCCATTGAAAACAGCTGCTTAGAATAAAACAATCTACTGCAACTATAAGTTTCCTGTACTACAATTTTAAGTACTATGGAATCATTGAAAACTGTACCATTCGAGCGCAGGGGCACGCACCGCTATAAGGTCAAACTTGCGCTCGAACTGATACTGGAAAACGGCACCGTTTTGCCGGTCGAGTCGATCGATCTTTGCCTCAGAGGGCTGCAGTTCCGCTGTGATAGTTGGGTTGCAGACGAGATCGAACCACGGGGTATCCAGAACCACCCGCTCGATAAGCTCCGTTTCAAGGTCGTCACCGACTTGCCGGGTATGGAAAAATACAATTCTCGGTTGTATGCCGGCTGTCGCGTCATTGTCGCCCGTCGACTGTCTCAAAACGAGTATATCCTCGGTATCGAGTTCATCGATTTTGAGAACGGCAGCGATCGCCTGCTGGAACACTTCATGAAGCAGTGCGAGCAAAAGTACAAAAGAAATAGCCACCAGGCGTTTTAGCACTCATCGACCGAGAATCCAACACGGGTCGATTGCGTGGCGCGTTACGGCAAACTGGTCGTACCCATGAGGTCGCGGTCGATCTCGCGCGCAGCTTCGCGGCCTTCGTTGATCCCCCAGACCACCAGTGACTGGCCCCGGCGGCAATCACCCGCAGCATAGATTCCCTTGACGCTAGTTGCATAGCGCCCGTACTCGGCTTTGTAGTTGGAGCGACCATCGTACTCCATACCCACTCGGCTCGACAGGTAGTGCTCAGGCCCGAGAAAACCCATCGATAGCAGCACCAGGTCGGCCTCCCAGATTTTTTCCGACCCCGGAACCTCCTCCATGTTCCATTTGCCATCAACCCGGGTCCATTTGACCTCGATCGATTTGACGCCTTTGACATTGCCGTTATCGTCGCTAACGAACTCCTTGGTCAGAATGCAATACTGGCGTGGATCATGACCGAAACGCTCGACACCTTCCTCGTGACCGTAATCGACGCGTTGGATAACCGGCCACAGCGGCCAGGGATTATCTTCGGCACGTTCGGCTGGCGGCTTGGGAAGCAACTCAAAATTAACCAATGACTTGCAGCCGTGACGGATGGACGTGCCGATGCAATCCGTACCGGTATCACCGCCGCCTATAACGATCACGTTCTTGTCTTTGGCGGATAGGTAATTTCCGTCCTGCAAATTTGAATCCAGCAGGCTACGTGTGTTGGCAGTCAGAAACTCCATCGCAAAATGGATACCGCTGAGTTCGCGACCCGGCACATCCAAATTGCGTGGATTGGTTGCACCGGTAGCAAACAAGATCGCATCGAACTCCTTGATCAAGTCATCGATATCGACCGCATCGTTGCCGCTACCGCCGACATCCGCATTGGTCACGAACTCGATGCCTTCGGCGTGCAGCAGATCGACACGACGCTGCACGATATCTTTGCCGAGCTTCATGTTCGGAATACCGTACATCAGCAGACCGCCGATCCGGTCCGCGCGTTCATAGACGGTGACGTTGTGGCCGGCTTTGTTCAACTGCGCGGCTGCTGCCAGTCCTGCTGGACCCGAGCCGATGACCGCAACCGCATGACCGGTCCTGTTTTCCGGCGGTGCAGCGGTAACCCAGTCCTGTTCAAAACCGTGATCGATGATGGCATGCTCGATATTCTTGATAGTAACCGCTGGATTGGTGATCCCCAGCACACACGAGCCTTCGCACGGCGCCGGACAGACCCGGCCGGTGAACTCAGGAAAGTTGTTGGTTTTATGCAGGCGGTTGAGCGCGCGCTGCCATTGCCCCATGTACACCAGGTGGTTCCATTCGGGAATCAGGTTATTGATTGGGCAGCCGGTGCCTGACATGCAGAAGGGGACACCGCAATCCATACAGCGAGCCCCCTGGGTTTGCAGATGATCGTCATCGTGCTGACCGGTGAAAATTTCACCATAATCATCGACCCGCACCTCGACCTCACGGTAGGGTTCGGTTTGACGCTCAAATTCTTTGAATCCAGTTGGCTTACCCATGCTCTATTTTTTCACTCTTGTGCTTTTTGATAACAATTATGTGACGCTCACGCGACAGCCTGCTCCTGCTGTTTTTTCATTTCAGCAAGCACACGCTTGTAATCGGTCGGCATCACCTTAACGAACTGCGATAAGGTCGTATCCCAGTCGGCTAGCGCCGCTCGCGCTACCGCCGAACCGGTTAGTTTGAAATGCTTGTCGATCATCTGTTTCAGTTCCGCGATATCCTCTTCGGTCTCCATGTCCTCCAACTCGACCATGCCGAGATTGCACTTGGCCGCAAAATCACCGTCACGATCCCACACATAGGCAATGCCACCGCTCATGCCCGCCGCAAAGTTACGACCGGTTTGCCCGAGTACGACCACACGGCCGCCGGTCATGTACTCGCAGCCATGATCGCCGACACCTTCGACGACGGCACGCGCGCCGCTGTTGCGCACGCAGAAACGCTCCGCTGCAACGCCGCGGAAATAGGCCTCACCACTGGTCGCACCGTAGAGCACGGTGTTACCAATCACGATGTTTTCCTCGGCGACAAAGGTACTGTTACCCGGCGGATAAATGATGATATGCCCGCCCGACAGGCCTTTACCAACGTAATCATTGGCATCGCCTTCGAGTTCGATGGTCACCCCTTCGTAAAGAAAGGCGCCCAGACTCTGTCCGGCAGAGCCATGGAGCTTGATACGAACGGTATTTTCGGGCAGCGGTTTGCCCTTGTGCGCTTTGGCCAGTTCGTGCGACAACATCGTGCCAACTACGCGGTTGATATTGACCACCGGCAAGTCGATCGAGACGTCGTAACCCTTCTGGATCGCCGGCTGTGCGAGCTTGATGATCTTGTGATCCAACGCGGCATCAAGACCGTGATCCTGGTCGATCATGCAATACATGCCGGTATCTTCGTGCGGCTTGGGTGCCGGCATCAGGATCGCGGACAGGTCGATGCCCTTGATTTTCCAGTGATCGATCGCGGTATCGGCTTCCAGCACATCGACGCGCCCGATCATTTCATTGACGGTACGAAAACCCAGCTGGGCCATGTAACCGCGCATTTCCTCAGCCACCATAAACAGATAGTTGACCACGTGCTCGGGTTCGCCCTTGAATTTCTTACGCAGATCCGGATCCTGCGTCGCGATGCCGACCGGGCAGGT
>JABDQW010000249.1 GCA_013042055.1 Gammaproteobacteria bacterium
TTTCTTTTTAGCGATCAACTCGATCGCTTTAGCGGACGCGGCAAAACCAAAGCTCGCGGTTACGCTGACAACCGAGCCATAGCCAAAACTGCAATCCAGCGAGAGACCTGCAACGCCCGGTTTGCAATACCCCGGCCTGCCCTTTCGATCGGGATAGCGCTGTTGCTCGGGGGAGAACACACATGGCACACCGAAGCTGCGTTTGGGATTGCGGGTATAACCGTACTTGTGCCGCAAACGGGAACGTACGGTTGCTGCCAGCGGATCGTTCCAGGTGCGCGTCAGATCGGCGACTTCGGTTTTTGTCGGATCGATCAGCCCCCCGGCTCCGCCCGTCATGACCACCGCAGTCTTGTTGCGCTTGCAGCAATAAACTATCGCGGCTTTGTACTTGATGCTGTCGATCGCATCGATAACACAATCGTAACCCCGCTCCAGGATATCGCGAAGATTATCGTCGTCGATATGATGCTCGACAGCGTGACAGCGGCAGTCGGCATTGATATCCGCAATTCGCGCCTGCATCGCACTGACTTTGGCTTGCCCTAGCGTGGATTCCAGCGTATGAATCTGCCGGTTCATGTTACTGCGCGCGATGGTATCACCATCGACCAGCGTGATTTCACCGATGCCGGAGCGTACCAGCGATTCCACAGCCCAGGAACCGACGCCGCCAATACCAACCACGCAAACGTGCGATTGGCTCAGAGCCTCACAGAGCTCTTCACCATAGACTCGTGTCAGTGTACCGAATTTTTCTGCGTAATCACTCATAACACTTTGGTGTAAACTGGCTCTCATCTAGTGCCTGTATTCAGACCCATCGACCATGCCAGTAGAACACAAGACTCAAGCCGCAACTCGACCGCCTGCAAAGAACGTCGGTTTTGTCAGCCTGGGTTGTCCCAAAGCCACGGTGGATTCGGAACATATTCTCACACAGTTGCGTGCCGAGGGTTATGCCATTTCACCCAGCTACGAGGATGCGGATCTGGTGGTTGTCAATACCTGTGGCTTTATCGACGATGCGATCGAGGAATCACTGCAGGCCATCGATGAGGCATTGCACGAAAATGGCAAGGTCATCGTCACCGGATGCCTGGGTGCGATGGGGGATATCGTACAACAGCACTTCCCCAATGTACTGGCCGTGACCGGCCCGCATGCAACACATGAGGTCATGGGTGCGATCCATGAACACTTGCCCCCGGATCACGATCCCTTAATTGACCTGGTACCCTTGCAAGGCATTAGACTGACACCGAGACATTATGCTTACTTGAAAATCTCGGAAGGCTGCAATCACCGCTGCACATTTTGTATTATTCCCGATTTGCGCGGCGATCTGCAGAGCCGCCCGGTCGCCGATGTGCTGAACGAGGCTGAACGCCTGGTCGCAGCCGGCGTGAAAGAACTGTTGGTCATTTCCCAGGACACCAGTGCTTATGGCGTTGACCAGAAATACAAGACCGCATTCTGGAATGGCATGCCGGTGAAGACGCGTATGACCGAACTGTGTGCCGCGCTCGCTAAGCTGGGTGTTTGGGTCAGGCTGCATTACGTCTATCCCTACCCGCATGTCGATGAAGTCATTCCGCTGATGGCCGATGGAACCCTGCTGCCATACCTGGACATACCGTTCCAGCACGCTAGTCCTCGCATTCTGAAAGCGATGAGACGCCCGGCCGCCAGTGAAAACACCTTGCAACGCATACGCGAGTGGCGAAAGATCTGCCCAGATCTGACCTTACGAAGCACCTTCATCGTCGGTTTTCCGGGCGAGACCGAGGACGATTTCGCGCAGTTGCTCGACTTTCTCGAGCAGGCCGAACTCGACCGCGTTGGCTGTTTCACCTACTCAGCCGTCGAAGGCGCGAAAGCCAATCAATTACCGGATCATGTGGACGAGGACACCAAGCAGGAACGCCTACAACGTTTCATGGAAAAACAAGCGGCGATCAGTCGTGAAAAGTTGGCGAGGAAAATCGGTAGCGTGCAACGAGTACTCGTCGATGCCGTCAGCGAGTCCGGTGCTATTGCGCGCAGCGCCGCAGACGCGCCGGACATCGATGGCCTGGTGTATATCGAACAACACTGCGAACTGAAGCCCGGGGATTTCGTCGACGTCCACATAGATGCTACGGATGAACATGATATGTGGGGCAGTATAATCAGCCAATGCTGAAGACACCCGATGTACCCATAGTCGTCACACTCGCCAACGACGCCGCAAGTAACAAGGTATACAAGGATACCGCCACACGCTCATCGAAAATCAACGCGCATTTTTCGTTGTCGTGGGAATCCGACTACGCAACCCACACTGACTGCCAGTTCGTCGATAACATCAATATCTGGCGTGATTTTTTCCCGCCGCAAATCGAAACGCAACTCGATAACGCCAGCGCGGGAACCCGGATCGGCCATGCGTTCACCGCCGGCGAGGTCCTACCCGGATACTCCAACGCCCTGACCCACCGCCTAAAACCGCAACAATTCAACCGCAACTTTTCGCGACAAATGCGGCTAGAACCGAGGCTGGGACGCTTCTATCCTCAGGGGATCTTTGACAACATCCCGGGTAATAACCGTTCCAATTTCCAGCCCAGCCGTATCATCGATCTGAATGCGGACTCGATTACCGCGGACTTCAATCACCCGTTGGCAACGAAACCGCTGACGATCGAAGCGACCATCCTGCAAATCTGGGATGCCGGTCCGGAGCATGGCGGTCGCTGCAATGACATCGTTGAACTGTTGACCAACAATGGGCCCGGCATGCAAGCGCGCTACCATGGCATCGCAACGGATTTCTGGAGCGATGATGCCTTTAGCCGCAAGGATTTAGCACCGGATAAGGTGTTCTACGCAAGGCCACGACTGGTGAACCATCTCGATGACAACTGTTCACGGCAGATAGGAGAGCTGTACAAATAGCTGCTACCGCACGACGGCTGCATCCTGGATTTGATGTCGAGCTGGATTTCTCATTTACCCGACGAATTCTCGCAGGCACAGATTACCGGGCTAGGGATGAACCCGCAGGAACTCGAACAGAATCCGATGCTCGCCAGCCGGCACGTGCACGACCTCAATCAGCAACCCCAGCTGCCATTCGAGGACGGGGTATTTGACGGTATCGTCTGCACTGCCTCGATCGAATACCTGGTGTCGCCTCAGCAGGTCTTCCGGGAACTAGCGAGAACCATGAAACCGGGCGCCCCGCTGATGATCACGTTCTCCAATCGCTGGTTCCCACCGAAAGCGATCAAGGCCTGGGGCATAGCACACGAATTCGAGCGCCTGGGCATGGTGCTGGAATATTTTATCGAAAACGGCGCATTTGGCGCGCTGCACAGTTATTCCTTGCGCGGGCTGCCGCGCCCTTTCGATGACAAATACGCCGATCAGCTACCGCAGTCTGACCCGGTCTACGCGGTCTGGGGCTACAAACGCTAACCCCACTGGTGGTCAAACAAGGTCTGGCCGCGAAGAACGCAAACAACGCGATGGCAAATTATCAACGGAAGGCGTAAAAATTTGGCTTTAACCGCAAGATAGCAGCACTTGCAAATTATATTGGCGATGATCGCGACTCGGACACTTTAGCATTGTTCGCATTGTTTGCGCCCCCTGCGGTGTAAGCCACTCATACTTAAGCTGAAAAAGCACATTTTTACAGTTAAATCGTCATTGCTTTGCTTTATGTTTACTCATTGGCGGCGAAATAAAAGACATCTACCGTAGGGTGCGCCGTGCGCACCGAAATCAGTCTAGTTCGATTTCTGGTGCGCACAGCGCACCCTACCTCACTTTTGCGCTGTTCGCGTTATTTGCGGCGCCTTGGTGGTTTAAAACCAGCTGCGTTTACGATGGAAATGCTGACCTACCCATCGATTGCAGTAGTCTTTATGCCAACTCATAAGAATATTACCAATATCTGATGTATATCATGACGCTAGCTCGCTACAAACGTTAGACTGGGTCTTTTTTAGACAGTCCGGACACGCCCATGGAATCGCCTCAAGGTATACTCGCAGCATTTATTCTCGGACTTTTCAGCACGGTGCATTGCCTTGGCATGTGTGGCGGCATCATTGGTGCACTCAGCCTGAGCTTACCGGAACGTGTACGCCTACACCGTGGCAGACTGCTCAGCTTTGTTACCACTTACAATATCGGTCGTATTCTGAGCTATTCTTGCGCCGGGCTGATTGTCGGCTACATTGGTGCGGAAGCCTCGTCCTTTTTCGACATGTCTGACGGACCATCAATACTCAGACACACCGGTGTCGTGATGATGATCGCAATCGGTCTGTATCTGGCTGGTTGGCTACCGCAGTTGTCAAAAGTCGAACGTATTGGCAAGCCCTTGTGGAAAGTAATCGAGCCAATTGGACGCAGACTTGTTCCGGTGAACAACCTGCCCAAGGCGCTGTTGTACGGACTGATCTGGGGCTGGCTGCCCTGTGGCATGGTCTATTTCGTGCTGGTCTGGGCGCTGACATCCGGAAGCGCCACTCAAGGCGCGATGACCATGGCCGCATTTGGGCTGGGCACCCTACCCTCGTTGCTGACGGCAGGTCTTGCCGCCTCATGGTTAAGACGTTTCACACAATCACCATTGACCCGACAAGTCGTCGGTGCTTCGGTAATCGTGATGGCTGTTGTCACCTTGATGATGCCGATGGGACACAAAGGCAGGCACGATCATACCGGCATGAATGCAAGCGTGCATTCCACGATGGAGCACACGGATCATGGCCAGCACTAACCCGGATGTTGAGCTGATCTGGCCCGATCACACCGCCAAACCTGTCGCTCTATGATAAATTAACCGATTTGGCATCGATAGGCATGTGGTTCTCATGGATAATCCGATAACTTATACCTCTGCGTTTTTACTGGGGTTATTCAGCACCATTCACTGTGTCGGTATGTGTGGAGGCATCATCGGCGCGCTCAGCTTGAGCCTACCGCTGGAGATTCGTAACCACAAACCACGCATGTTGTTGTTCGTCACCAGCTATAACATCGGTCGCATCATCAGCTATACCATTGCTGGTCTTGTCGCCGGCGCGATCGGAACCGGTGTACTGGCATCGGCCGGCTTTGACCAGGGTCATGCGATCTTACGCGCTATCGGCATTGCGATGATGATCGCAATCGGACTTTACCTCGCCGGCTGGCTGCCTCAACTCGCCATCGTCGAAAAATTGGGCGTGCCGGTGTGGAAGAAACTGGAGCCTGTGGGGCGTCGCTTGTTACCCGTTTCCACGTTGCCCAAAGCACTGGCCTATGGCCTGATCTGGGGCTGGTTGCCCTGCGGCCTGGTTTACTTCGTCTTGGTTTGGGCCCTCACCGCAGGCAATGCGTTAGAAGGCGCTCTAACCATGCTTGCATTTGGATTCGGCACACTACCAACACTGTTGGCAACCGGTTTCATGACCTCGTGGCTGACCCGATTCGCCCGTTCGGCCACTGCCCGTCAGATCGTCGGTGTGCTGATCATCGCTATGGCCATCGGCAGTCTGTTCATCCCGATGGGCGAACACATGCACGGCATTCACGAGCATTAATGCCGCCGAAGAACAACAAGCAGGCCTTCAACACATTGCTCGGTAGATCGCCGGCGATGGAGGCTGTTATTCGCACTGCTCAGATCGCCGCGGCCGCGGATGTGCATATCTTGATTGAAGGCGAAACCGGAACCGGCAAGGAACTGCTAGCGCAGGAAATCCAGGCCGCCAGTCTGCGCTCGGAACAAGCGTTCATCGTCGTCAACTGCGCCGCCCTACCGATAGAACTGGTTGAGTCACTGCTGTTTGGACACGAACAAGGCGCATTTACCGGTGCCCATGAACGCCGCAAAGGCCTGCTGCAAAAAGCCCACCAGGGTACGTTGTTTCTTGATGAGATCGGCGAGCTGCCGTTGGCGATACAGGCAAAAATGCTGCGTTTCATCGAGCACGGGGAATGTCAGCGACTAGGTACGAGCGATGTCGAATTTGTCGATGTGCGAATTATCGCCGCAACCAACCGCAACCTAATGCAGATGGTTGACAGCGGTCATTTCAGGCAGGACCTGTTCTACCGGCTGAACATCGTACCCATGCAGCTGCCGCCATTACGCCAGCGTAAACGCGACATTGCCGAACTGGCCGAACATTTTCTGCAACAGGCCGCTGAACGCAACCAGACGAATGTCGCCAGATTGTCACAGGCAGCGCTGGAACGTTTGAAAAAACACGACTGGCCTGGGAATATTCGCGAGCTGCGGAATGTCTGTGAGCATGTTTCGGCATTGTTACCTGGTCTGGAAATACAATGCGAGCATCTGCCCAGCAATCTCGAATCGAGCATAAAAAAAGCGGCTGGTAGCTCAGGCTTCGAGTTACCGGAAGAAGGTATCAATATGGAGTCACTCGAAATTGACCTTATACAGCAAGCACTTGAATACACCAACGGTAACAAGAGTGAAGCCGCCCGGCTGCTTAGCCTCAGCCGTGACGCTTTCCTCTACCGTCTAAAAAAGCATAATCTGTAGGTTGTTTGCATCGACCTGCGCCCGCCTTTGTGCAACATCCGGGCAGACCCGGCCAAAATTTACATTATCACTAGGGTTATTTCTCGCATATGAGTGATATTATTAGATCATGGTGTATTCTGAGTTCAACCCGGTTACCGGTAACGGTTACATCGTATTGAAGCCGAACAATTCGGCGACGTGGCGTTTCAATATGATGGTCGTCGCCTCGCTTGCATTGATCGGGCTGCTGATTTCGACATTTTTCTTCGTCCAGGGCCTATGGGTAATCGCGCCCTTTTCAGGTCTCGAATTACTGATGTTACTTACTTGTCTGTACCTGTGCACGCGCTCAAATATACAAACCGAAGTCATCAAATTCAGCCCAGATAAGGTTATCGTCGAACAGGGACGCACTTTCGCCGAAAAGTCTTGGGAATATCACAGGACCTGGGCCAAGATATTCGTCAGAAAGCCCAAGCACCGCGGTCATCCAGACCAAATCGTGATTCGATCGCACGGCAAGGAATTGGAACTGGGATCGTTCTTGAACAAGGATGACAAGGAAGCACTAGTGAAGAAACTACGCCACATTATTTATCGATAGCCTGACGATACGCTCTCCTACGCAAATCCCGAATCGCCCAGCTAGCCCGCATTTCTCACCAGTATCCTCCGCCGCCTGGTGAGAAATGCGGGCTAGTGCACCGGCGGCCGTTACACCTTGTTTCCTGACAGGTTATCATATCGACGCTAACCCGACAGATAAGGAACTTCGACCGATCACGACTGCTCACAACAACATGCATAAACGATTACTCTGTCTGCCATTGTTGATGGTAATGTCACAGCCAGTCGCGGAGCAAATTGTGTTGGAGAAAGACCGTTTCGAACACGTGCACTTCAGACGTATTCAGCCAACGATTGTCGACTTCGACCAGGGAACCGTAGCATTTGAGGTCAATGACAGTTCCTCGTTCTTACTGCTGGCATTCGACTCGATCAGAGCCGTGCAGAAGGTTTCTTTTGAGTGGCAAGCAGATGGTGTTTTGAACAAACACAGTGCCGCCGAAGAAAGGTCTCGACAAGGTGATGACGCCTGGCTAAGAATTGGCCTGATTATCAGCGGAGAACCGGAGCCGGTACCGCTGGCATTGCTACCGCGCTGGATGAAACAGGTCCGGAATACGCTCAGATTCGCCTCCGACAAGATGATCTACCTGATCCCTGACGCCCGACACGCGCCGGGTGCAATCTGGAGCAGCCCGTTCAGCTCGGCCATCGATATGGTTTCAGTGCCGAGTCAACCTATGGACGATGACTGGAAACGGGTCTCTTTTACCTTTAACGAAGCTCAACAAACTGTCGGTTTGTGGCTCATGGCGGACGGGGACAACACGAATTCACAGTTCCGCAGTCGACTTAGAAATCTGGTGATTGACTGACGGCACCGCTCATCGTATGGGACAAATTCACACAAGACAAAATAGTGTTCGCAAAACCGAATCCTGCGTACAGACTGAATCTCGCCGAGCCAAGAGATTCCCGTTAACGTTTACGGTTGCGCTAGCCCGCATTTCTCACCAGGCGGCGTAGAAATGCGGGCTAGTCCACGACCATGTAAGCAAACAGCCAATCAACTGCGCAACCGATTGGAACACTATTTTTTTTCGTCGACCTGTGGCATGCTTTATCCTAGACTCCGCAGTTGAACACAGAATTAGCGCTGATCCTCAAGCGACAGGGCAAGACGCGACTTGCAGCTAATGGCCGCAGGCAGTGATAAACTGTGTAGCGCCTCACCGCTTGGGTGAATGCCAAATACTGTACTACTCTTCGAGACATCATAGAGTTGAGTAGCGGTAACAGCGGTCAACTGCGGAATCTAGGTTTACCAGGCTACACGTCATGCTTTTATCAAATGACAAACACAGAAGTTAACGAGCGAAACATTCAGCAGTGTGAAACGGTCCGCGCTGACTTGCCAGAAACGATTCACATCGTCTACAGCCGCCTGACGGATGTTGTCAACGCCGCACTTGAGCATGGCTTTATCAAGCATCACCAGGAAGTCGATATCAAACGTAGCCACCTTTTCAATGGCCGTTATGAAAATATCTATCTAACACCGGAGCACGTACCCGAAATCAAGTTCATACTTGACGAAGCCTGTGACCACGCCCGTCAGATTTTAGGCATCGATGATCTGCAAGCGGGATGCTGGTTCAACTATATGCCGCCAGGGGCGGTGACGACCTTACACAGTCACGATGACGACGACGAACTGTTATCTGCGGTTTATTACGTTTCCGTTCCGGCAGACTCGGGCGAGTTGATCATTCATGACGACAATCATCTGCACCGCGTATTGCCACGACAAGGTATGTTTGTTTTTTTTGCTCCCGATATCGGTCACGAAGTCAGTAAAAACAATAGCAATGCTGACCGATTGTCGATCGGTATCAATTTCGGTAAACGCTAGGGCCTGTTAACAGGCCCTAACATGCCGATTTCCACAAAATTGCAACGCTGTAGCTGGGCGCTAGGCAGCGAACTGGAACAAATCTACCATGACACGGAATGGGGCGTCCCACTACACGAAGACAAAAAACTGTTTGAATTGATTACACTCGAAGGCGCCCAAGCCGGCCTCAGCTGGGCAACCGTCCTCAACAAGCGGGAAAACTACCGCACTCTCTTTGATGGCTTTGAGGTTGAGAAAATCGCCTGTTACGACAGCCGCAAAATAGAATCCCTGCTGACCAACCCTGGAATCATTCGTAACCGCCTCAAAGTCGAATCGACGATCACTAACGCCAGAGCATTTATTGCATTACAAAATGAATTCGGCAGTTTTGATGCATTCATCTGGCAGTTCACCGAAGGCAAGCCCATCGTAAACCAGTGGCAAGGTGTCGAGAATATCCCAAGCCGCACCGAATTGTCCGATAGACTCTCGAAGCAGTTGAAAAAACGCGGTTTTAGATTTGTCGGCACGACGATCTGCTACGCCTTCATGCAGGCAACGGGCATGATCAATGACCATATTGTGGACTGTTTTCGCTACCATCAATGTTGAATGGTAAAACCTAAGGAAGCTCTGAATAATTCCATCCAGGAAATATCAGAGTACGAAAAATAATAATGCGATTTTTATTTTTCTTCATTTGCAATCACATATGTGATTGCAAATGGCGGTACATCCATGTGCCGCATGGAAACCCTGAAAAATCAGAGTTTCCTTAAGTTTCATCTTTCAGGCCTTACCGGTTCACAAAACTACGGGTAAAATAGCGGTAAATTCCAATAAAAACGAGCCAAGTCAATGATACAGTTCAGGTCCACTTACAGTCGTTCTATACTCATCCACCTCGTTTTACTGTCCCTGGTGCTGTTGTTTATCATTCTGATCAACCTGGAATTTATTACCGATATTTATTTCAGGAACCAAGCAACTCGAACCGGCTACATTGTCAACGGCAGTATCCTACTTTTGTTCACTGTCGGTTTGTTCAGGATCATTTCATTACTGATGCGTTACTCACTCGAAGAATCGGCGCTCGCCAAGTTCTTGGAGAACGTCAACAACGAAGAAGTACGCCCGACAGACAAGATCAGCAAGAATTCGCTGATCGCCCGCCGCTATAAATCAGTGGTTGAAATCAGCAAACATAATGTTGCGGTCAATCATAGCGCCCTGGCATCGACCTTGATCGCCACCGAAAGCACACGCTTGAGTCTGCCCAAATTCATCAGCAACATCCTGATACTGACCGGCGTATTCGGCACCATCGTTTCACTTTCGATTGCTTTACTGGGGGCTTCCAACATCATCGATTCTGTCGACAGCCTGGGTAATATGGGCATGGTCATACACGGCATGTCCACCGCCCTATCGACAACGACGACGGCGATCGTTTGTTACTTGTTTTTTGGCTACTTTTATCTGAAAGTCACCGATGTTCAAACTCAGCTACTCAGCGGTATCGAGCAGGCAACGACGCTTTATATCATGCCACGATTCACCTACCAGACCGATAGCATGCTGCATGAAGTCGGCAAGCTGGTTCGTGCGTTGCGTGAAGCCGCACAAAACATCAGCGAGGTGGAAGCGGATTTTGCTGAAGCCGGCAAAAACATGAACATCCTGATGGGCAACCATGTCAGAAGCGTTGATAATCTCGACGACAGCATCAATGAGATAAAACGCCTATTGCGCAGCGGATTCAGGCTACCTGAGTGAACGAATGAACGACGATTTCATTGACCTGCGCAGCGGTAATCTGAGCAGCGAAAGCTTCTGGCCTTCGTTTACCGACATCATGACCGTGGTGGTTATGATATTCCTGATCACCTCAGTCATTCTGATGGTCAGAAACTGGGAGCTGATTGACCAGCTGCGTACCAGCCTGCTCGCTGAACAGCAAGCATCAGAAATGATCCGATCAACTACTGAAGTCAATGCAACGCTAGAAGAACAGTTGGCGCAGGCCCAACATGAAATATCGGTGTTACGCATGCAGTTGATGCAATCCACGGAAGATAACGATATGTTGAACACAACACTGGCAGATAAAGAGCAACAGATCATCGTTATCATGTCAGACAAACATCGATTGGAAACCGAACTCACTAATAGCGAACAGCAGGTCGTCAATCTGGACAATAAGCTACAACAAGTGATTATTGACCTGAATGAACTCAGCAAAAATTATCAACAGCAAAACACCGAACTAAAATCCGCTGCCGATGAATTGATTATTCTGACAGAAGAAAAAGAAGCACAAGAGCGGCAACTGGTGGCGCTTGAAACAGACTACAGCAGCCTTAAGGTTAAGTACGACAAATTGGTAAAACCGGCTCGGACGGCTAAAGGCAAATATGTCGTCGAAGTTAACTACGAAAAAATAAACGGCAAGGGCAGAATCCGCTTCAAAGACGCAGGAGAACAGCAGTATACAACGCTGTCTTCATCCGAGTTGCATAGAAAGCTCAAAGCCTTGCAGAAAAAACACTCCAAAAAGCTCTACATCAAAATCATAATTCCTGAAAACAGTGGACTCTCCTATAGCGAAGCGTGGGAATTCATGAAAAACACGCTACACAAATACGACTACTACTACCAGGGCTAACTACCGTCCTGACCCGCATTTCTCACCAGGCGACGCCAACTTGCACGTAAAACCGAATAGGACAAACCGTAACAATAGCAAAACCTGCTGAATGACTTACAACCGATTTATCAGATGATAAGCTTACATCGTTTGACGTCCGTCTTCGTGCAATCTCCGGGCTAAAAACACGCTGGACTGACGCGTAAGTGGAATAACAATGAGTCAAGACTTGTTCTGTCATACGTGCCAGCACAAAATTTTTGGTTCATAAACACCTTACAGTCGCCTATACTATTGTTTATATCGAAAAAATATCAGGATGCTCCCCGCTCAGAAGACTGTTAAAGTGACGAGCCTCGATGACCTCTATGATCCGCGACCAAGCTGTTGTTATTTTGCTCACTGCCACACTTTTCTGGGCGGGAGCGATCACAGCTGTTGACAAACCTTACCCGTTAATAACACTGAAGTGTGATGCAGAAGCCGATGTCCTGACCATCACCAATGCATTACTAAAAGACGAGAAGGGCGTCATGTCGAATGAAATCGACGCTGATCACAGCTACTCGCCCTGGGATATGGTTGATGTGGCACGCCGAACGGATTCGACCCGGATCATCAAATCGACCAAGGCCAGCACGAGCTGTCGGCTGAGTAGCGGTGAATACACGATCATCGTGGAGCCACAGATTTTTAGCAAAGATCTCGACCACCGTTGCGGTGAGATCATATCAGGCGCAGTGACCATCATGCATGATGGTATTGAGATACTCGAACGTACCGCTTTCGAAGAGTACTGCCACGGAAATGTTCCCGTCATCACCCGAATTACCGTTTTTGGCAAAACGGGCGAGCACAAAATCAAACGCATACCCAAATCCAGATTCTACTGACACCCGTGGGTGAGACAAGCGGTCTTGATAGGCGGTGTCGGCGGGCTAGTGGAGCGGCTTTAGCCGCTCCTGCCGAAACATCAAGCATTCTCTGTGCCTCCGCGTCTCTGCGGTAAATAAGTCGTTTTAAGCAAAGTTGCATGTTAGTTAGATTGGGTATCGACGAAGACGAACTCGATATTGAGCTCACCTACAACCCAGAGATCAATATCGGCGTAGCGGGTATCATTTTTTGCGCGCTGCATCGCCATCACCGGGCTTGAGCTGACTAACTCCAAAGAGTCTGGATAACAAATTTCCACCCGCACGTGCATCGGATAATATCCGTCTAAAAACCGGCGGATGAACGGGCCAAGCCTGAGGTAGTATCTAGCCTGTTCGTTACTCAACGCCCTTCGGTCTGCGGAAAGACAGATTTTAGATCCCGACGCAATACCTTTCATTTGCACGGTGTGCCCCTCGACCCAGACCGAGCCGATATTCTGCGTAGACAAAACTCGTATATTGCTGATCTGCTCCGGCTGATAAACGATTTGCGACGAATCTACCTTATCCAGATCACTATGACACTGATACATGGTCACCCAACCGTCGCGCAGGCTCTGCTCAGTGATCAACAGGCGGGTGTGGTGGAAATGTGAAACCGCTTCTGGCAGTTGTTCGAGGAGCTGTAACTCGCCCTCGTTTACCTCGAGAGCCTGCCGCTGCTGCACCAATTCCTGCTCCAGTCGCGACCATTCATCCTGCTCTACCGCTGCCTCCGTCGACTGCGCCAATACGACTACTGCCAACAGGAAAACAAACCCGAGCCCGCATTTCACACAGGATGGACGAGCCCTCGCACCCTGGTGAAAAATGCGGGCTAGCGGTAATTTCGCCCCAGCCCTTGAAGATGACCCGCAAGACACGTTATTCTTAGCGCTCATTCGCCTACCTTCTAATAATAAAGAGATTTAACATGAAGAAATTCCTCGCACAACTAACCACCTTGACGATGCTTTTATGCGGGAATATTTCCTATGCATACACTGACAATTCCGGGCAATACAGCGACAGAGGTGATCGCTACCCAGCCCGAAGCAGCCGACTTGCACAAATCCCCGATCCCGCATCAGAGCTGAAACAAGCCGTTTCGGACCTGGAAAAATTCATCAAGGGTAAGGATGCCGCCCACCCGGGCATGCTTCGCGCCTTTCTCGAAAAGAAAATCTTCCCTCATTTCGATTTTGATGCCATGTCAGAATGGATCACGGGGCCTTATGCACGTTATATGAGCACCGAGGACAAGATGAAGTTCCAAACCAAGCTGCGAGAGACATTTCTGACGTCGTTGGTAAAACATATGGGTGGCTTCGATCCTGGCAATACCACGCTGCGCTATGATAGAACGCGCTTTCGGGGCCGTGGCGACGAGGCAATCGTCAGAGTCAATGTCATCAGAAAACAGCAACGGCCAGCCCGTCTTGATTTTGGCATGCAACGCGAAGACGGTAAATGGCGAATTGTCGATGTAAAGGCGAATGGCACCAGCGCTGTGCTCTACTACCGCAGGCATTTCATTGCAGAATTACGTGGTTATGGTGACCGTGATTTTGAACAAAGACGACAAGAATACTTGCGCTAAAATTCCCTTCTGACTGGAACAACGAACACACCCGGAGGTCATAACGATCTCCGGGTGTTGTTGTTTTCAAGGTCATGTCATATAAGCAGTTTCAGGATCATAACACAGCTGCACCAAAGCAGCGCCACTTGAGCGGCCTGATCGTAATTCTTATTGTTTTCGCTGTGTTGGTGTTTATTAACTACCGGCCATCTGTTGGACGCGTACACTGCACTGACGAAATCCTCAGCACCCAACCGGAAGTGATCATGCTGGGCACCTGGTGGTGCCAGTACTGTTATCAGGCCAGGCGTTATTTCACCGAACACAACATCAATTACTGTGAATACGACATCGAGCGTTCTGCAGAAGGTGAAAAGCTATATAATGAAATCAACGGACGGGCTATACCGGTACTGTTGGTCGACAAATACATCATCAACGGCTTTGATGAAGCCCGCTTGGAACAGCTGCTTGATAAAGCCAGACAAGCATCATGATATTCAAAATAAAACAGTTTTTCGAGCGACACTTCATCGACGCCAGCGCGGTCGCCAGTGAAGACATCGAATCCCAGTTACAACTGGCCTGTGCCGCACTAATGATTGAAGTACTTCACGCCGATCATTCACTTGAACAGTCGGAGCTTGATAGCTTGCGCTCGGTCTTGCAGGACAGTTTTGCTATCGATGAAGCGCATGCGAACGAGCTGATTCTTCTGGCTGAAGCAGAACGGACCGAAGCGACCGATTATTATCAGTTCACCTCCCTCATCAATGAATTCTATACTCAGCAAGAAAAACGCGATCTAGTTACTCGTCTCTGGCAAATGGCCTATGCTGATAATAGGATTCACAAGTTCGAGGAGCATTTGGTCAGACGATTGGCGGATCTGATGCACGTACCTCACTCAGCATTCATACAGAGTAAACATAAGGCTTCTGCCGATTAACCCGGTCTACGCCGCCTTCATGCAACATCGGGTTAGTGCAGCGTGCTCCCCGATCCCCACATGCGTTCATATCGTTCGACAACTTCTCGAACCTCATCAGGATATCCGATGCTATCCATCTGCTGCATACCCTCTCTGAAAAATGCGCGTGCGTCTTGCGGCAGATTCTCGACCAACAGTGCGAACGCCTCCTCCATAAGGATCGGATCATGGCTTCGTGTTGCGACTATACCGTAGTTCAGGTTGAGAATGCGCCAGGGTCGCATGGGATTGCTCTGGTCCAGGTCCTGGCGAATCTCGGCAGAGGTCGCATCTATAATTTGACGAATAACACCGACCAAGTCTGCAATTTGTAACGTATCCTGCAATTCATTCGCCCATGCGGCGAGCGAATTGACCACCAGCTCGAGTTTGTTGATATGCCCTCCCTGCTGGGCAGTCCAGAGAGATATCGGGATTGCGAGCCGGCTCAATTCGCGGCTCTGATGGCCACTTACAGACTCGACACGCTCGACAATGGCGTGCAGCAAACCAAGCGCATGATCACCGATCTCGGTGATTTCGGTCGCAGATAGTACCATTTTACCGTTCCGTGCTGCTTTATCAGCGTCGGCGCGCTCCATCACGTCGATCGCTTGCTCCATCGCGGCGAGCAGCTGTTCGGGGGTTTCATCAGATGAGCTATCGGCAGTGATTTCAGCAATATGCTCGTCGACGGCGCTGTGCAGCAGGCCTCTGAATCTTCTGGCGTTGAATGATAAATCCATAGTGAGAGGGTGACTCATATGTCGCATCTACCTTTGCAGCAATGTAACATATCAGACCCGGATGTTGCATGAAGGATTCGAATTTTAGGGGCAAGTTGGCTAAGCAGGTTGGACGCCAAGTTGCTCGTCTCATCCATGAGACTCACCCCTTCGGGGCTACCGCGATATTTTGTTCCAGACAAGATATTGCACGTAAATCCGAATAGGACAAACTGAAGCCATACTCTACCTTGTCATTTCGATCGTATCTGATTGAGACATCGATTAAAATGTAACATTGCCTGTCCGCATTCGTGCAACATCCGGGCTAATTTGAATATAAAAAAGGTAAAAAGCATGCGCCTGCTACACACCATGTTACGTGTCGGCAACCTTGACAGATCTATCGATTTCTATACGAACGTTTTGGGAATGACGCTGTTACGGCAAAAAGATTACCCCAATGGCAAGTTCACGCTCGCCTTTGTTGGTTATGGCGAGGAGCAGGCTCAAACCGTTATCGAGCTGACCTACAACTGGGATACCAAGGATTATGATTTGGGTAACGGCTTTGGCCACATTGCTATCCAGGTCGATGATGTCTATGAAGCGGCCAATAAAATACGCGCGCAGGGCGGAAAAATCATTCGTGAACCCGGCCCGATGAATGCCGGTACGACGATAATTGCCTTCGTCGAGGACCCTGACGGTTATCAAATCGAGCTACTGGCCCCGAAAACAGCTAGCCCGCATTTATCACCAGGCGGCGCAGAAAACTGATAGAGCATTGGCTAATTGAAGATAAGCTAGGGCCTGTTAACACTATGCGGATACCCAGAGCATTTTGCGAAGGAGTGGAATAACCCTGTGTATTGCCGACTGAGCAAAATGCTTTGTGGATTCAAAGATCAAGTGAGGGCTCGTCCATCTGGTGAGACAGGCGGGCTCCTTCCGGCTCCCGTGATCCTGATGAGAAATGCGGGCTAGATGAAGCTGAAATTCATCGAGTCGCCTGCAGCGCTCGCAACCGTATGCGATGAATTGAATAACCAGCCGTGTATTGCCGTTGATACCGAGTTCGCCCGCGAGCGGTCCTATTTTCCTCATATCGGTCTAATACAAATCGCAGCAGACGAAACGGTCGCTTGCATCGATCCGCTCGCGTTCGACACAAAGCCACTGCTATCAGAACTGCTGTTGAATCCTGCGATCATCAAAGTCTTCCATGCGTGCACGCAAGACCTAGAAGTACTGGAGTTGACCTTGGGTGAAAAACCCTGTCCTATTTTCGATACCCAAGTCGGCCATGCGTTGACGTATGAAGACCACCAATGCAGCTACGCCAGCCTGGTCAGGCGTGCATTTCACATACAGTTACACAAAGCAGAGACGCGCACCGACTGGTTGAAACGACCGTTGTCGAAAGCACAACTCGAATATGCAGCCGATGATGTTCGTTATCTGCTTCCACTGTATCAACACCAACTGGATGAACTGCACGCTCGGGGGCGTTCATCGTGGATGCAGGAAGAATGCGATGCTATATGTAATAAGAGCTTGAATCCTGCATCCAAGCTCTCGCAGAGCTGGCTGCGTGTGAAGGCAAAAGAGCGGCTTCGCGGAATTGAGCTCGCTGTGCTCCAAACAGCAGCGGCCTGGCGTGAACAACAGGCAATCGCCAGAGACAAACCCCGCAGGAGAGTCCTGCCAGATGACATTCTGATCAGGATTGCCATCGAGCAGCCGAAGAACACTAGCCACCTAAGACGCATCCAATCCATAGCCAAATATCTCGATATGTCCGTACTCGACTCCTTGTCAGAACGACTGAGTGATGCCTATGCAAAACCGGAGTCCGAGTGGCCATCACTAAAGCGCAGACAACTGACAGAAACTCAATCGACAGTGCTTACACAAATCATGAACAGACTGCGTGCAAAAGCCTCCGAAGTGGGAATTTCGTCTACGATGCTGTGCAATCGAAAGGATGCCGAGAAACTTATCCAGGGACAGCGCGATTTACGCGTGCTGAAGGGATGGCGATTGGAGTGTATTGGCACGGAGCTGTTGCAATTGCTGACCATAAGATCGAAATCAAGCTAAAACCGCCATATGAGGTCGCTTAGCCGAATCCACGTATGTGCCTTATCTGCCCAATAATGTTACTCTATAAACCTTAGTTAAGACATCTCACGAGGAGAATTGCGTATGCGTGGACAATCGAGCCTTTCTGCCAAAACAAATCTGTTGATAAAGAGCCTGTTTATATTTGTATTTTTCGGCATCAGCACTCAGCTATCGGCCGAGAATTCGAGAGTTTTTGGTGATTATGTTGTCCATTACAATGCTTTCAGGAGCGACGTTCTGTCACCGGAGATAGCCAAAACATATAATATAACACGCCGAAACAACCGAATTATCGTCAACATTACAGTTTTGAAGAAAGTCATGGGAACTACTGGAAAACCTGTTGAAGGCACAATTACAGGCAATGCCAGCAATCTAACTGGGCAGTTGAAAACGCTCGAGTTCCGTGAAATAAAGGAAGACACGGCGATTTACTACCTTGCCGAATTGAAAGTCAGTGATGGCGAGTTCCTCAAATTCAGACTGAATATTACACCCAACGGAGAACAGGGGCCGGCCCGTCTGCAGTTTAGCAAACGCTTTTTCACGTACTGATGAATAGCTAATTGACGTTAGAGCCCGATTCGGCACCCGAATCGGGCTCCGGTACGCCGGCAGGCCCGACTCTACTCTCGACCACCTGATGCCCGAGCAGCACAATATACCCAAACTGGCGATTCTGATTGTCACTGCTGTATTCAAAGCTATACAGACGGCATATTTGGACAACACCCTGCGGATGTCGCCGCAACCAGACACGTTGCCTTGATACGGTTGCATCCAGCAGCTGAACGCCGGCAGATTGACATATGCGACGACAGTTGTGTATCGCTATTTCGTTGGTACGCGTAGTGTCCCACCAGTAAGCGATAATAGCTAACAACAGGGTAATCAGTAAGATTTCCTGCATATTTACGATCTCATTCGTTCGTCAGATACCATCATTTGGCAATTTCCTATAAAATTACCACTTTTTAGCTAAACTAATATGCTCGCAGAGAAAAAATCCGCAAACAATAAGCAACCTATTTCGACAATGCGCCAGAGCTCCTACACCTATGATGAATTGTTAAAATGTGGCCATGGGGAGCTTTTCGGAACCGGTAATGCACAATTGCCACTGCCTAATATGCTGATGGTTGATCGTATCACAAGCATCACTGAAAATTCTGGCGATTACAGCAAAGGTGAAATCAAGGCAGAACTCGACATCAACCCTAAACTCTGGTTTTTCGGCTGTCATTTCGATGGTGACCCAGTCATGCCGGGCTGCCTCGGATTGGACGCCATGTGGCAACTGGTCGGCTTCTACCTAGGCTGGTTAGGGTATCCTGGACGTGGCCGGGCCTTAGGCGTTGGCGAAGTAAAATTCACCGGCCAGGTGCTACCATCTGCTGAAATCGTTCGCTATAACATCCATATCCGAAGGGTTATTGCCAGAGACCTGGTTTTGGGGATTGCTGATGGCGAAGTCTTTGTTGATGACCGGGTAATATATACCGCAAAGAATCTACGAGTAGGATTATTTACCTCTACTGAAAATTTCTAGAGTTTGTTATGAAACGTGTTGTTATTACTGGTTATGGCATTGTTTCCTGTCTGGGGAATGATAAGAATGCCGTCCTCGACTCACTCAAACAGGGCCGTTCGGGAATCAAATTCCAGCAGGCCTACGTCGATATGGGCATGCGCAGCCATGTCGCCGGCAGCATCGATATCGATAGTGCTGCCTATATCGATCGAAAGGTCAAACGCTTCATGGGTGATTCGGCCGCTTTCACCTACATCTCCATGCTGGAGGCGATCGAGCACGCTGGTCTCAAGGATGACATGATTTCCAACCCGCGCACCGGCATCATCATGGGTTCGGGCGGCGGCTCATCCGCGAACCAAGTTGAAGCAGCCGATATTTTGCGTAATAAGGGCCTGCGGCGCGTCGGCCCCTACATGGTCCCACGAACCATGAGCAGCACGGTATCGGCCTGTTTGGCGACACCCTTCCATATCAAAGGCGTGAACTATTCCATCAGTTCGGCCTGCGCAACCAGCACGCACTGCATCGGCAATGCCTGTGAATTGATCCAGCTGGGTAAACAGGACATCATCTTTGCCGGTGGTGGCGAGGAAGAACATTGGTCCCTGAGTATGATGTTCGATGCCATGGGAGCCCTGTCGACCAACTACAACGACACACCGGAAAGGGCTTCACGCACGTACGATGCGGATCGCGACGGTTTTGTCATCGCCGGCGGCGGCGGCGCAATGGTCGTGGAAGAACTCGAGCATGCCCTCAACCGCGGCGCCAACATCATTGCTGAAATCGTCGGCTACGGTGCTACGTCGGATGGTGTTGATATGGTTGCTCCATCAGGAGAAGGTGCAGTTCGCTGCATGAAAATGGCCACCGAACATCTGAGGCAACCACTCGATTACATCAATACCCACGGCACCAGCACGCCAGTTGGTGACACCAAGGAGCTGGAAGCGATTCGCGAAACCTTCGGCGACAACATTCCTCCGATCAGTTCGAGTAAATCATTGGCCGGCCATTCACTCGGTGCCTCGGGTGTTCAGGAAGCAATCTATAGTTTGTTGATGATGGAGCATAATTTCATCCAGGCTTCAGCCAATATCGAGACTATGGATGAGGCTGCCAAGGATATGCCCATCGTCACGGAAACACGAAACGACGTTGAGCTAAACGCAGTCATGTCGAATAATTTTGGTTTCGGTGGCACTAACGCATGCTTGCTGATGCAGAAATACACCGGATAACAAGGCGCGTAATCCAACAGGCAGTAATGCCATTTTGGTGGACGACAGCGTACAACCACCATGGCTCGGCCTTATCGGGGTTGATCCGCATTTTTCCCCGACAGCTGCTACACTCTGATTAGCACTGCGCATAATTGCGATGAGGGAGTTATGGTTAATAAGATAATGATTCTAATGGGGCTGTTGTTTCCGACCATTGCGATGGCTGAACGTCCAGCGATGGCTGAACGTTTTGAGGCAGCTGTTGATGAAGAGCCCATGCTGATGTTCGAACCAGTGCAAGCAGAACCCACCACTGAAGCTATCGTAACCGAACCGATCAGCGGCGATGTACTTGAATTGCAGCCCGGCGAAACCATCATCATCAATCCTCTCGATTTTCCGGTACGCGGTATGACGATGGACAAGGTGCAAAATGAACTCGGCCACCCCGCGGAGATAGCGCCTAGCATCGGAGAACCACCGATCACGCGCTGGACCTACGCTGACCGTGTTGTTTTCTTTGAACGGTCCCAGGTTATCCACGTGGTCGAACGACGCTGAAGTCAATCGTTTTTTCATCAGAACCCACACCATTACAAGCCATTGAATCACGCCTGCTCGACGCTGCGGGCGTTTCGCTACACCTTAAACGTGAGGACCTCACCGATCCCCAGTTCGGCGGTAACAAGTGGCGCAAACTCAAATACAATCTTATCCAGGCCAGTGCTCAGAATAAATCGACCTTGCTCACTTTTGGCGGCGCCTGGTCCAACCATATAGCAGCCACCGCCGCCGCTGGTAATCGCTTTGGTTTCAACACCATCGGTATTATCAGGGGCGAATTCCACGACAAACTGAATCCTACACTCCAATCTGCCCAGGATTATGGTATGCAGCTCAGCTTTGTTGACCGAGCGACTTATCGCAATAAAAACACAACAGATTTCATCGACGCGCTGCATCAACACCACGGTGATTTCTATCTGCTGCCAGAAGGCGGCAGCAATCACTTGGCATTGACCGGTTGTGCAGAAATCGTTAACGGCATCGATGCAGACTTTGACGTGATCACGGTACCAAGTGGTACTGGCGCGACCCTGGCCGGCATCATCAGCGTATTGCACGCGGATCAAGCTGCCTTGGGCTTTGCGGTCCTCAAGGGTGCGAATTTTCTTGACCATGATGTCCGTCAGATGCTGGTTGAAAACGGCCATCAAGCTACAAAAAACTGGCGTATCGAACACGCTTATCACTTCGGCGGCTATGCCAAGACGACCGCAGAACTGTTCGCATTCATCAAA
>JABDQW010000250.1 GCA_013042055.1 Gammaproteobacteria bacterium
TCAGCCAGTATCAACGCAATGCAGATTTCGCGGACGCACGCCTGGCGCTTGAAGAAACGACATTGTCCGGCGCTGTGGATATATTGCAGCGAATCAGAGAACTCACTGTGCAAGCGCTCAACGATACCCAGGGGGCACCGGATCGGGGTGTCATTGCAGTTGAAGTTCGTGAAAATGTCGATGCCCTGCTACAACTGGCAAACAGTCGTGATGCCAACGGAGAGTATCTCTTTTCTGGCTTCAAGACTGGTACTGAGCCGTTCAGTCATGATGGCTCGGGTAATTTCAGTTATGCCGGAGATCAGGGCCAACGCAGCCTGCAGATCGGCGCTAACAAGCAGGTGGCTGTAGGTGATTCCGGCGATGATGCCTTCATGAAGGTCGATGATGGTGCCGGTGGTATCAGCAGTATGTTCAGCATACTCTATGATTTTGCGACCGATCTGGAGGCGAATACCCCTTCGGACACGATACTAACACGTCTCGATTCAGCTATTGAGACCATGGCCAACACGCGTGCATCGATCGGTGCACGTATGAATGTGATCGAAGGCCAAAGAAATTCAAACGACAGTTTTTCGCTGTCGTTGCAAGAAAATCGTTCAAAGCTGGAGGATCTCGATTATGCCGAAGCCGTCAGCCGATTCGAACAGCAATTACTGGCCTTGCAGGCGTCACAACAAAGTTTTGTAAAAATACAAGGCTTGTCATTGTTCAATTATATCTAGCCAGAATATCCAGAACGCTGCATGAAAGATTCGGGTTTGTTGTAGGAGCGACTTTAGTCGCGAATTGCTGATTTTCGCGAATAGCCCGGTTGAAGTAAGACGCGTCATTGGTACCTGTGACAGGTGATTCGTAGAAGGACACATAGCACGAGTTTTTACCTTTCTTTTCCTGAATTCTGACAGACGATATGAGTCCGCGAAAAACGCGAATAACGCAAAAAGGTCTTTGCTATACGTATTATTTGCGTGCTTTGCGTTGTTTGCGGACATTATCGTCATGGTCTTTTAGCGTCGTTGTAACGTATCCAATGGCCAATACGATTAGGTATCAACGACATATATTAACCATACTGTTGCGGGGAGGGGGCGATAGCGACGCACCTATTCCTCGAAACGCAGTTTAGTGTCTGTTCAAATGGTGAAAATAACATTTATATACAATGACTTACAAAGTATCTTTTTCTCTGTGCAAAACGCTAAAGTTATTTTTTCTCCAGCCGAATAAATGAGTGGAGGCGGTGAATACCTGGGAATCATAGGTATATCCGTCAAAAATCAAGTACTGTCTTGCGAGATGGTGCACAACGTTTTGGAGAGTAATTATGGCACTTGTCATTAATACTAATATTATGTCGTTGAACGCGCAGCGTAACGTCAACAACACCAATGCAGATTTGGCGACGTCATTACAGCGTCTTTCAACCGGTTTACGTATCAACAGTGCAAAAGACGATGCGGCAGGTCTGGGTATTGTCGACCGCATGACTTCCCAGATTCGCGGTCTGAACCAGGCTGTACGTAATGCCAGTGATGCGGTTTCGTTGTCGCAAACGGCCGAAGGTGCGATGCAGGAATCGACCAACATTTTGCAGCGTATGCGTGAGTTGTCTATTCAGTCTGCAAACGATTCCAACAGTTCTGCTGACCGCGTCAACCTGCAACGCGAAATCACACAGCTGCAGTCTGAGCTTAGCCGTATTGCAAGCACGACGACCTTCAATGGCAACAAGATCCTGGATGGTACCTTCGCGGGTAAACAATTCCACGTGGGTTCGAATGCCAACGAAACGATTCAGGTCACCCTGGGTAATTTCTCATCGAATGCTATGGGTGCCTACCAGTCCAGCAGTATTGCAAACATTGGTACGATTACAGCTGCAACTGATGCGGATACCAATAACGTTGTCGGTGACACGATTACCATTACTGGTGAAGCGGCGAGTGATGTGACCTATGCGGGTGATGCCACGGCCGCTGAGATCGCCCAGGCGATCCAGAATGTCAGCGGTGTTACCGAAGTGACCGCGAGTGCAACGACAAGCGCTGACATCCAGTATGCTACCGGTGTTGCCGTCGGTGAAACCGTGTCGTTCGATCTGTCGGTGGTCAATGGCAGTGCGGTTGCACAGGGCAGTGTTGTCAATATCTCGCACACCTTGACATCGACGACCGACTACAGCGGACTGCGCGACGCAATCAATGCTGAGAGTACTCGAACCGGTGTAACCGCCGAGCTCAACACCGGCGCCGGTACCCTGACGCTGAAAAACTCCGATGGTCACAATATCTTCGTCAACGCGGTATCCAATGGTACCAATGATGATGCGGTATTGAACGTAGGCGCTACGGCCGCAACGTTTACTTCATCAGCTACGCTGACAAACGACGCTACCACGGCAACGAATACGGATGCCATATCGGTCGGCGGCCAGGTGAGCATGAGTTCAAACTCGTCATTTACCGTTACAGGTACAGTTGACACATTTGCGGGTACCGGTGTCACCGAGATTTCCGCGGCTCTGACTAGCGTTGCTGATGTGGATATCTCCACTCAGGTCGGTTCGAATAATGCACTCGATGTGCTCGATCAGGCTCTGCGCAGCGTATCCGATGGCCGCGCGCAGCTGGGTGCGATTCAGAACCGCCTGGAGTACACCATTTCCAACCTGACCAACGTGGCTGAGAACGTGACTGCTGCTCGTTCACGTGTTCAGGATACGGACTTTGCAGCCGAAACTGCAAATCTGACAAGAAATCAGATACTGCAGCAGGCGGGTATTGCGATGCTGGCGCAGGCCAATGCACAGCCGCAAACGGTTCTGAGTTTACTTCAGTAGAGCAGTAAGAGAAATGACGCGTCCGGGGAATAATCCCCGGGCGCATCATGTTTAGGTGATGCTATGGCAAACGATACTGGAATAGAAAGTGTTTCTGCAGCACATGCACAGCGTGTAACGGCTGTGGAACGGGTTAGTCCAGCAAAAGCACTACAAAGCTTGCCACAGGAGGGCAAAGAATTGCCGTCTGACAAGTCAAAAGCGGATGCCGAAGACGTCAATATCGAGCAATCGGCAGAGATCATGAATGAGTATGCTCAGTCCGTTAAACGTCAGTTGCAGTTCACGATAGATAAGGAGAGCGGCCGTACCGTTATCACAGTGCTTGATAGTGATACACTGGAGGTCATTCGACAAATACCCCGTGAGGAAGCGCTTCGTTTTGCTCGGATGTTAAAGCAGGGCGATGATCTGGAAATATTTAATCATTTCGTCTGATTGGCATCATTATTGCTGCCATTCAATACAACATAGATAAAACGCGTAACGTGTTTTTTCTACGCCAAATCTGTTTTTACAGTTATTGTTCAAAGGAATAACACCATGCCTACGATATCGTCAGCTGGAATTGGATCTGGTCTAGATGTAAACGGTATTATCGATGGTCTTATGGCTGTCGAAAGACGGCCGTTACAGTTATTACAGGTCAAACGCGAGCAGTTTACCGCGCAAATCAGTGCTTATGGTGAACTTATATCCAGTGTTTCAGCATTTCAGGCTTCCGTTGACAAATTGAGTACTTTGTCAGCGTTGGATATATTCAAAGGTACGAGTTCTAATCCGGATGTCGTCAAGGTGACTGCCACCGATAATCCAGACCTGGGCAGCTTTGGAATCGAAGTCGCCAGGTTGGCCGAGAAGCACCAGATGGCGTCCAAAGAGATCCTGGATACGGATACATTCGGTGGTAAAAAGGCTACCGATGCACTGCATATACAGGTAGGCAGTGATCCTGCCAATAAACTGACGATCGACTTGAGTACCGCAAAGACGCTTGCTGAAATACGTACCGCGATCAACGAGGACGTCAATAATCCAGGTGTCACCGCGACCATTATCAATGGTGAAAATAACCAGCAGAAACTAATACTAAAATCCGATGATACCGGTGCGGATAATGCGCTGACATTGTCAAAATCCGGTAAAGTGAAACTGTCTGACTTTGATTTTCAGACGCTGAATGACATCGGAGGCGATACCAGTCAGCTCGATGCGGAGTTCACAGTTGATGGCTATACGCTGGCAAGTTCGAGCAACACGGTGAGCGGTGTCATCAACGGCGTGACATTCGAGTTGCTCGCAAAAGACGTTGGCAATCAGCATACGCTTTCGATAGCACGTGATACGGCCGAAGTCGAAAACCTGGTGCAGTCATTTGCAACAGCCTATAACGATTTTCGGGCTGCGATAAACGCCCAACGCTCAGGCAGCTTGTCAAGAGACAACATTCTGTTGTCGATCGAAAATCAGGTCAGGAGTGTCCTCAACAGAGCATCGTCGTCCGGTCCATTATCCACGTTGTCTGAAGTGGGGTTGAGCATCCAGAAGGATGGCAGTATGTCAGTCGATAGCGAGACCCTGAACGCAGCGCTAGATAGCGACATTGACGCAGTCGCCCGGCTGTTTGCCGATGAGTCGGATGGGTTCGCCAGTCGTTTGTCAGCACTGGCCGATGGTTGGATTGGCGCTGATGGTTTACTCAGTTCGCGTACTGATGGCTTGAATCAACGGATCAACGACCTGACCGATAGGCAAATTTCGATTGAACGCAATCTTGAAATTGTCGAAACGCGCTACCGGGCGCAGTTTTCTGCACTAGATGCGCTGGTATCACAGTTCCAGAGTACGAGTAGCTTTCTGACTTCACAGCTCGCGCAGCTACCCAAAATTACGACTAATAAATCAAGCTAAAGGTTTAAGTAATCAATACAGAAGTCGATAAAATAAATGTAAACGCGAACGGTTCTGAAACGATTTTAGAGAACGAACGGCGCAAACAGGCATGTTATTACACAGGCCTACGTACTGACAATAAGGTTGCTGTGAATAAATGAGACCAGGATTTAGTACCACGAACGAATATTCAGGAGATTAAGCGGTGAGTTATACAACATCTCAACATAGCGTAAATCACTATAAAAATGTCGATAGTTATACGGGAGTGGTAGAAGCGGACCCTCATCAGCTGATCCAGATGTTACTCGATGGTGCGCTTGAAAAGCT
>JABDQW010000256.1 GCA_013042055.1 Gammaproteobacteria bacterium
TTGCGGGAGACGGTTTCACTCGAAAGTCATGCCGGGTGGTCGCCAGGGCCCGAACGGGTCGATCCGGTGACACTGCCCGATCGGGTGATCCTATCGCGATCGCGGCTTAACTGGGTACCGAGGAGACCTTTGACCGCGCTATCGTTGAGTTCGCGGAGCAGTATGCCGACCAGGCCGAGGCTGATCACGCAGCATTTACCGCGCAGATCGAGAGTGGCAAGCTCGAGGCAGCGGAGTATCAGTGAGCTATCGAGTCATCGCTGCAGTGGGTTGCGCACAGTTATAGGGGGTCACAGCCGAATGCCACGTAATAAAGCTGAAAATGCACATTTTTACAGTAGATTCGTCATTGCTGTATGTTCTAGGTAATTCGTTATCGAAATAAACGAGATCTACTGTAGGGTGCGCCGTGCGCACCATTGATCGGAGATCATACATACCCGACTGATTTCGGTGCGCACGGCGCACCCTACCTCACCGACATAATCAACGCTTATTTAGTAGTAAAACCCGCGCCTTTGTTATCGGTGAAATACAAGGACGTTCCGTCTTCTGTCCGCGCCAACTTGCCTTCGTCTTTAAGGCCACTAACCACACCGATCGAATGTTTGTAGTAGCCGTAAAATTGCCGGTTTAACAACTCATCGACGGCCTTGTCTAAACAGTTTCGCTTGTCTACGCCGGTCTCAGCCGATGCGTAGCAACCGTTGTTGTCGGCAGTCGTGTCCGCTTCGTGCAACAGTATGTTGGTGTTATCCAGGTGGGCAACGAACGACGAGTGCGTACGGAATTCCGCACAGCCGGCTAATACCACTAGAGCAATGGAAAATATAGTCAGGTTGTTCATGTGATTACCTTGTCCTCCGTTTTGCTCATCATGCCATGAAGTCGTATCCAGGGGCAAAATCGATACGTTGTAACCTTGTTTACGTTAAACCCGTGTCAGAGACTAATGGCACTTACTTAAGCTGAAAATGCACGTTCTTACGGTAAATTCGTCATTGCGAGGTACGAAGCAATCTCTGGCTGACAGGCAGCAGACGCTAACAGATTGCCGCGCTATCGCTCGCAATGGCCTGAATTATGGCTTGAGTAAGTGCCATTAGTGTCAGAGACAAGTTGCGCTAAGAGACAAGTTACGCTAATTAGCAACAATTGCCTGGCATCGCTAGCCTGCTGCAACCAATTAGCAGTTTCCAATATTAAGAATCATCCACATCCATGATTGCCAGCTGGCTTGCGCACACACGTAACGAATGGAATTTATTATGTAGACAAAAGCTTGACATGGCGAAAATAATCCGTAATGTATTAGACAAATGCAGACAACCAAGAGGACGATAATAATGTACAAAATGCAAAACACCAGAACAAACAGCGTTGAAAAGTCTTCGAATAAGTTCGTTTTTCCGGACCATTCGGCTTTGTTCGATGAAAACCCGCAGCGATTAGGCACATTCCTCAGGTCGGGAACTCGCGACACCGATAGTCGACAATATATGGACAACGCTAACGACGTCAGGCCTGTGCGTCAGTACGTTGAAGCAGATAGCCCTGGGGCACAGCCGGTGAAAATCGTTGTCAATAATCAGTTGCGTCAGCAATCTTTGAAGAACAGTCGTGGCGAGCCAGTTGCGACTGGTGAGAGCGGCAACAAACAAAAAGCAAATTCACATACGCAGAAAGATAAAAAAGGCTGCCCGGACAATGACCAGAAAAAACTTCGCGCTGCCGAAGCGCGTCACCGCCTTGAATTGCTCGAGGAGGAGCGCGAACTCCAGGACAACCTGGCTGAATTCTGGGACAGCCGGTTCGATAAACCTCGGCGGTGTCGGCTTCCACAGGAAACTTAGTATGCATTGATAAGTACGTCATCGCCCTGCGGAATGAGGGAGAACGCGGCTGAGGAGCGAACCTGCGGCAAGTACAAAACAGTGCTAATGCCAATTGTTTAAGACTAGCCGCAGCTGAAACATTAACAATCTGATAGAAACAATGAGGTGATACCATGACAACTTATACGACAACTTACAAACAACCGCAGTACGCTGCTGAACCACAATCGCACCCGTTTAAAAGCCCGTTTGTCTGGTTGAGCGAAGGCTGGAACGACATGATCCGCGCACCACTGGCAAGCGCTGTGATCGGAATTGTGTTCACCGCACTCTGCGCCGCGGCGTATGCAGCAGCGACGGCGGTTCCGATGTTTTCAGCGACGCTGCTAACGACGCTGTTGTTCACTAGCCCTTTTATCGCAGCGTCCGCATACTTCATTGCTCGTCAGCGTGAACTGGGGCAGGCTCAGTCATTACGTGTTGCACTGCGCGATGTCCGCAGCCGCGCCATGAGCATCGGCCTGTTCTCGATGATGAGCGCGCTGGTAGTCGCGATTTGGCTGCGCCTGACCAGCATTGCATTTGCTCTTTACTACGGTACCCTGGGTTTCAGCGCAGAAGAATTCGCTGGAACATTGACATCCGGCAGCCAGATTCCTTCAATATTGATATTTGTTGCAGTGGCGGGTGCTGTGCTGATGTTCACCTTGTTCGCCATCGGGGCGATCGCACTACCGCTGATAGCCGATCGCAACCAAAATGTGATCACCGCTGTCGGACACGGCGTGCAGACGCTGCGCCATAATGTTCCAACCATGGTCGTCTGGATGCTAGTACTGCTCGCTTTAATCGTGCCGGCACTGATGTCTGGCCTGCTGCTGATGCCAATCGTGTTCCCGCTACTGGCATATGCGACCTGGCACAGCTACAGACAGCTTACCAACGGTTAGGCGCGCTTGGCTGGGAAGGCCATCACTTCAAGCTGCAGGCAGGGACAGGTATTCAGCATCTTTGGACACTGGATCCGAGCAAAAAAATATGTCAGGATGACAATGAGGTGGCACAGTTATGAATAGCGTCGCTTTAGCCATCTAATTAATCGGGCAGTGGTATTAAAAACCACTGCCCGGTTAATCACACCACCACTACAGCACTTATCCTAAAGCTACTACTTCACTGGCGTGTAACTATATTTCTGGCCACCCAATGATGCTTCGTACATCAGGCCGCCTTTACCCATCGTTAAAACAATCATACCCTTGTAGTAATCTGTTTCTGCCTGCGTTGTATTGGCACTCGCAGACGCGCCTTCAGTACCAGCTGATGCGCCCGCACTGCTGGTAATCGCGATAGCCGTTGCCTGAGCACCAAACTCAAAATTACCGCCGGTGAAATCATCGAGCGCTCGCTTGTCTTCGAAATAAATGATCTGGCTATAGGCCTGCCCACCTAGCTGGAAGCCGACGGTGACTTGTGTCATTTTAGTGTCACCTATCTTTTTACCACCCTGGTAAACACCACCACTGCCATGTGCGCCACCGATGCCGATACCACCTTTGCCGATGGTTGGGAACACGGCATAGGCATAAGCAGAATCGTGGAATTTCTTCGCCACATCCGAGCGTAAAAATTCGTCCACAGTAGCCTGATCCTTTTTAACATCACTCGCGATCGCCGGGGATAGACAGGCCACACACGAAAAAAGGCCTATTAGCAATGCCCTGATAAACATATGACTAACTCCTTATACTGATTGAATGAATGAGAAATCTACCACGGAGAACATGAAATCAGAAGCTTTCCAATAGATACATTCATCCATTAACCTAGATTCCGCAGTTGAACACAGAATTAGCGCTGATCCTCAAGCGTCAGGGCAAGACGCGACTTGCAGCTAATGGCCGTAGTCCTTGGCAAAAGTTGCAACGCCGCCATGGCGCTTGAGGGGAAGTGATAGACTGTGTAGCGACTCACCGGTTGGATGAATGCCAAATACTGTACTACTCTTCTAGAAATCATAGAGTTGAGTAGTGGTAACAGCGGCCAACTGCGGAATCCAGGTTTAACCAAAATCAGTAAACCCTCTCTAGCCCCCGTCATCGAGATCGCCTAACGGACCAACCGCAGGGTTTTCAGATAGGTGAGGCTTTCGCCACCGAGATTATTACTGTCTGATTTGATACCAATCGCTACCAGCTCACCCGGATCCTCCGACCCGAAAACTTTCTGAAAAATGGTTTTCACGGAGAATGTACCGGTTTGGTAGCCTTCAGCCTCTAACCGGTCAGGTAGCACGTAATAGCGGATATTGTCGGGTTCGCGTTCGGATTTGACCACTGTTCCCGCTGCATGGGCGGCACTGTCGGTCAGTGCCAGATGAAGCAGATCGTCTTTTGTCTGGAAACTCAAAAAAATCCTGAGGGGAGCGTCCTCTTTGTTTTTCCGGTCTAAACGCGCACCTTCCGGTTGCACTTTGACCAGATAGGCAAGCTCGACCGCCAGAGTATCTCCAACACCCAGAGCAGGCTCAAAGAAGTAGACAATATGGGAACTAGAGTCCTTCTCCTGCAGTACCAGACAAGGCTGGGGCGCACCATCACAAGGTCCGATTCGCCAGTGCTCGGGTCGGCGTTTGAAAAACAGGTATTTGAATGGCTGAAATCCTTTTTTTTCCATCCACGCCGCAAAGTCCTCCGGTGCTACTTTCTGAGATTCAGTAGCCAGATCCAGACGCCAAACCTC
>JABDQW010000257.1 GCA_013042055.1 Gammaproteobacteria bacterium
ATGTACGAGGACCCGGCCAGCACTTTCGTGTGCACGACCTGCGGCATACAACCGGCGCCAGGTTAAGAGAGGAAGGCGTCTCGCGTGAGGATCGTAAGGATATCCTCGGCCATGCGAACGATGACATCACAACACATTATTCGACTGCGGAAACCACCTACCTGGTGGACCTGGTAGAGCGCATTGTCGGCTCGAAAAGGCCATCTTTGTACGTGGTAAAAAACACACCTGCAACACACTCGAAAAACGGCGAATCTGAGAATGTTGCAAGTGCTTGATTTTATGGCGCGCCTGGAGAGATTCGAACTCCCGACCGCTCGGTTCGTAGCCGAGTACTCTATCCAGCTGAGCTACAGGCGCAATGTCTAATTGTCTGGGCGCGCAATTATCGGTGTTTGTAACAAATGCGTCAAATATAAGTTTGCTGTCATCTCGAACGACTGTGAGATATCTCCTGATGCCATGAGGGTCTAATTGGCTCCTCTCACACGAATTTCAAAATTAAACGCGTTTAGCCTTTCTAATTAGTATGGCGGAGAGCGAGGGATTCGAACCCTCGATACGGTTCCCCGTATACACCCTTAGCAGGGGTGCGCCTTCAGCCACTCGGCCAGCTCTCCTGAATTCTAAATTGTTATTGGACCGTTGCATTCATGAACGCCGCAACATGGCGCACGTGCGCGTTATTCCGGGCCTCCTGCCCTCCACCCTGCGGGCTCGCTTCGCTCTTGCAAAATCGCTCCCGGCGATTTTGTACGATGGGCCTCCTGCCCTTCGCCCTGTGGGCTCGCTCCGCTCTTGCAAAATCGCTCCCGGCGATTTTGTCAGCTACTCGGCCAGCACGCCTCAATTCTAAATTATTATCGGGTATACATTCGAGTGCGCCGCAACATGACGCACATGAGCGTTTTTATGGGCGTCCTGCAGTTCGACGAACCCTCTATACTGATCTCCCAGCAAACCCAGAATTTTATCAGTTACTTAATGCTGGTTTCCAGTTTTTAATACACAAAAATACACACAAGCCCGCACATAACGATTTGATGCGCGGTTATGCTTGTGTGTCTTTGATCTTTTAGTTGTTAGTCTGCTGGCGCGGTCTCGGCTTGCTCAGCTTTGATTCTTTCGTAGATTTCTTCACGATGTACAGCGACATCTTTAGGGGCATTGATGCCAATGCGCACCTGATTGCCTTTGACTCCCAGGACAGTTACAGTAACTTCATCACCTATCATCAGCGTTTCACCAACGCGTCGCGTCAATATCAGCATTTCCCTTCTCCGTGTTTGGTCATTTCAATTAGTGTAGAGGCTTCGATCAGCGCGAAAGTTCGATGCCACTAGCAATTGCACCGAGCAGGAAACAAACGCCCGGAGCATACGACTTTTACAATTATTACAAATTCAAGACGATTTATCGAGATAAATTATCGATTTGCCCATCAACATCGAGACCGAAAGCCTCATGCAGGCTTCTGACGGCTAATTCGAGGTATTTTTGGTCGATTACGACTGAAATCTTTATTTCGGAGGTCGATATCATGCGAATATTGATGCCTTCCCGGGCCAGGGTTTGGAACATGGTGTTGGCGATACCGGCGTGCGAACGCATGCCGACACCAACGAGTGAGACCTTGACGATCGCGTCATCGCCGATAACCTGCTTTGCCCCCAGGTCCATCGATGTTTCCTCTAGCAGTACCAGCGCCTTCGCGTAGTCGTTCCGGTGCACGGTAAAGGTAAAATCGGTACTGCCGTCGGCGCCGATGTTCTGAACGATCATATCGATTTCGATGTTCGCGTCGGTGATCGGGACGAGGATCTCCGCGGCTATGCCCGGCTTGTCCGGTACACCGGCCAAGGTCAATTGAGCCTCGTCCTTGGCGAATGCAATTCCAGCGATAGTTGCCTGTTCCACGTTCTTATCCTCCAGCGAAATCAAGGTACCTTCACCTGCTTCGAAAGATGAGAGTACTCGTAAGGGAACACTGTATTTGCCCGCGAATTCTACTGCGCGAATCTGCAGTACTTTTGAGCCGAGACTGGCCATCTCCAGCATTTCCTCGAACGTGATTTTGTCGAGTTTACGGGCTTTGGGCTCGATGCGCGGGTCGGTAGTATAGACCCCATCGACATCGGTATAAATCTGGCATTCGTCAGCTTTGAGCGCGGCGGCCATTGCGACAGCCGTCGTGTCCGAACCGCCACGACCCAAGGTGGTGATGTTACCGTGTTCATCCACACCTTGGAAACCAGCGACAACCACAACTTTGCCGGCCTCCAGGTCTCTATGGATAGATTCACACTGGATTTCACGAATGCGCGCCTTGCCGTGTGCGCTGTCCGTCAGCATGCGGATCTGGCTGCCGGTGTAGGATTTGGCGTCGCAGCCGCGATCGTGCAAGGCCATCGTTAGCAGCGCGATCGTGACCTGCTCACCAGTCGAAACCAGTACGTCCAGTTCGCGCGGATGCGGTTGCTCGCTCATCTCTTCAGCAAGTGAGATCAGGCGGTTGGTTTCACCGCTCATCGCGGACACGGCAACAACGATCTGTTCGCCCTGATTGACGTGGGCACAGACTTTGTCGGCGACATTACCGATTTTTTCGATGGTGCCGACCGACGTGCCGCCGAATTTTTGGACGATTAGAGGCATGACTCTGAGCTGTTAGACACGAAGAAGCAGGAGTATATAAGCAGAAGCTAATTTAAGCAATATCATATGGAGTATTGGCGTTGGTATAGGTGGACACTATGATGATAAATTAGATTAGATTTTATTCGTTACTTATTGTTTATAATAATTTTTCGAACTAGACAACATACCGTCCAACCAGCGATAACCGTAAGCATAACAGTTCTGTGCTAGCGTTCACGCCTGCAGCGGATGCGCTCAACCCAGTTTTTGCGCTAACCAGGCTTTTGCGGCTGCCAGGGCCTGGTCGATGTTTTCAGGTTGATTGCCGCCGGCCTGCGCCATATCAGGACGGCCACCGCCCTTACCGCCGACTTCGGCGGCGGCGATATTGACCAGATCGCCGGCCTTGATCACCGCGGTCTTGTCTTTGGTAACGCCGGCGACCACGCGCACCTTGCCATCATCGGCACTGGTAAGCACGATAGCTGCGCTACCGAGCTTGTTCTTGAGCTGGTCCATGGTATCGCGCAACGCCTTGCTGTCTGCACCCTCGAGGTTTGCGGTCAGCACTTTGGTGCCATTGATCTCTTCGGCGCGCTCGCTGAGATCGCTGCCGGCTTGCGTCGCGATCCGCGCCTTTAGCTGTGCGAGCGCCTTTTCCTGTTCGCGTAGGCGATCGACCAACTGGCGCACCTTGTCTTCGACTTCATCGCGACTGCTCTTCAAGACCTCTGCGATCGCATCGATCTGGCTTTCACGCCGTTCTGCCCAGGCCACAGCGCCGGACCCAGTCACCGCTTCGATGCGGCGTACACCCGCGGCGACACCGCTTTCGGCGATGATCTTGAAAAAGCCGATATCACCGGCTTGCGCAACATGCGTGCCACCGCAAAGTTCCGTGGAATAGTCGCCCATGGAGACCACGCGTACAACGTTGTCATATTTCTCACCGAACAGCGCCATCGCACCTGCTTTCTTCGCTTCCTCGAGCGGCATCTGCACATCACGAGTTTCAATGTTGTGCCTGATTTGCGCATTGACCTGGCGTTCGATCGCGTAGATCTGCTCCTGATTGACCGGTTCAAAATGGGAGAAATCGAAGCGGGTTCGCTCTGCCGTGACCAGCGAGCCCTTCTGCTGTACGTGGTCACCGAGCACGTTGCGCAAGGCAGCGTGCATTAGATGGGTGGCCGAATGATTGCGTTTGATTGCTTCTCGCAGATCATTGTCAATCTCGGCGTGGACGCTGTCGCCTTTTCGCAGACTGCCCGAATCAATGATGCCAAAATGCAGGAAGGCCTTGGCTTGCTTCTGCGTGTCTTCGACCAGAAACACCGCGTTGTCGGTAATGAGCTTGCCGGTATCACCGACCTGGCCACCGGACTCGGCGTAAAACGGTGTCTGATCGAGCACGATGACCGCCCGCTGATCTTGTCCGATAATATCGACTGCGTTGCCATCGACGAAGATATCGAGAACTTTGCTGGTCTGTTCTACGTTGTCATAACCGGTAAATACCGTGTCGGCGTCAACGTCGATGGCTTGATTGTAGTCAACGCCGAACTGGCTGGCGGTACGTGCGCGCTCGCGCTGTTTGTCCATCGCGACTTCGAAGCCGGCATGGTCGACGGTCATGTTGCGCTCACGCGCGATATCAGCGGTTAGGTCGATCGGGAAGCCGTAGGTATCGTAGAGTCGGAACGCGGTATCGCCGGAAATCGTGTGCCCGCTCATTTTGCTGATGTCGGCTTCGAGAATACGCATACCCTGATCCAGGGTCTCGGCAAAACGCTCTTCCTCGAGCTTGAGCACGTGCACGACATTGTCACTGGCCGCCACCAGCTCCGGGTAGGCCTCGCCCATTTCCTGTTGCAGCGGCGTTACCAGGCGATGGAAGAACGGCTCGGTCATGCCCAGCTTGTGGCCATGGCGGGCAGCGCGACGAATGATGCGCCTGAGCACATAACCGCGGCCTTCATTCGACGGCATCACGCCATCGGTGATCAGAAACGCGCAAGAACGGATGTGATCGGCAATCACACGCAAGGATTTGTTCTGCAAGTCCGTGCAGTGGGTGACATCCGCAGCCGCCTTGATCAAATGCTGAAACAGATCGATATCGTAATTATTGTGCACACCCTGCATGATCGCAGCGAGGCGCTCCAGACCCATTCCCGTGTCCACCGACGGCGCCGGCAACTTATGCAGCTCGCCGTCGCTACTGCGGTTGTACTGCATAAACACCAGGTTCCAGATTTCGATGTAGCGGTCGCCATCCTCTTCAGGCGTCCCCGGCGGCCCGCCTGGGACAGAATCCCCGTGATCATAAAAGATTTCGGTACAAGGACCACAGGGACCCGTATCACCCATTGCCCAGAAATTGTCGCTCTCGAACGGTTTACCACCCGGTTTGTCGCCGATGCGGCTGATGCGGTTTTCATCGACACCAACCTGCTGCAACCAGATATCTGCGGCCTCGTCGTCTTCCGCATAAACCGTCACCCACAGCTTGTGCTCGGGCAGCCCGACTTCCCGGGTCAGAAATTCCCAGGCATAGTGGATGGCCTCCTGTTTGAAGTAATCGCCAAAACTGAAATTGCCGAGCATCTCGAAGAAGGTATGATGGCGCGCGGTGTAGCCCACGTTCTCCAGATCATTGTGTTTGCCACCAGCTCGCACACAGCGCTGGCTGCTGGCTGCACGCGTGTAATCGCGCTTGTCACGGCCCAGAAACACATCCTTGAACTGCACCATACCGGCATTGGTGAACAGCAAACTCGGGTCATTGCCCGGCACCAGCGAGCTGCTGGCAACAACGGCATGACCTTTATCTCTGAAGTAATCGAGAAACTTTTGTCGTAGTTCAGCGCTGGAATTCATATCATGATTTACTTTAAATAAACGTCATATCTTACTGTTTCATATACCTATCCGAAAAGCTTATTAATCTCATCATACGCAAAACCACGGTATTGTAGATAACGCGTGCGCCTTGCCTTTTCCTGATAGTCGTCACAGCTACGGTGTCCGTACTTCTTTGCATAGGCTGCCTCGAGCGCGGCCGACCAGTCCAGATCATTGGCATACAAACACGGTCTAAAGTCGTCCTCTGCAACCCCTCTTTCCTTCAGCTCGAGCGCGATCCTGAGCGGACCGTAGCCTTTGTTTTTGCGCATGTAGATGTACGCCTCGGCGAAACGCTGATCCGACAGCAAGCCTTCTTGCCCGAGCTGTTCGATGGCCTGCTCTATGTCTGTTTCGACAAAGTTTCTTTGCTGCAGTTTTCGACGCAGCTCAAATGCAGAATGCTCGCGTCGAGCGAGCATTCTGACGGCGGTATCGAGCGCGCCCAAGGCTCAATTCGCACTCGGTACGATGGCAGCTAACGTCTTTCGAAGGACTGACAACACATCAACGACCCACACACAGATCGGCGATTTCAGTCACTGTGCTGATCCTTCTACGTTCGTTTGCTGAACAATCGGGTCAAGCTTCCTCCAGCTCAGGCGCTTCCTGCGATTTAACATCGAGATCCAGGTCCCTACCCGGTTTCAGCAACAACTTGTCACGCAGTTTCTGTTCGATATCGGCGGCGATATCCGGATTGTCCTTGAGGAACTGACGCACCTTCTCCTTGCCCTGACCGATACGGTCGCCGCTGTAGCTGTACCAGGCACCGGCTTTCTCGATCAGCTTGTGTTCGACACCCAATTCGATCAATTCGCCTTCACGGGAAATGCCTACACCATAAAGAATTTCGAAAAACGCAAGCTTGAACGGTGGCGCTACCTTGTTTTTGACAACCTTGACTTTGGTGTCGTTGCCGACGATTTCATCACCCTGCTTGATCGCACCGGTGCGCCGTATATCCAAACGCACCGATGAGTAAAACTTGAGCGCATTGCCACCGGTGGTCGTTTCCGGATTACCGAACATGACGCCAATCTTCATCCGGATTTGGTTGATGAAGATCACCAGCGTGTTCGAACGCTTGATATTGCCGGTGAGCTTGCGCAATGCCTGTGACATCAAGCGGGCCTGCAAACCGACGTGGGAATCACCCATATCACCTTCGATTTCGGCTTTCGGCGTCAGTGCGGCCACCGAGTCGACGACGACGATATCGACGGCACCAGAACGCACGAGCATGTCGGTAATCTCCAGCGCCTGCTCCCCGGTGTCTGGCTGTGACACCAGCAACTCATCGACATCTACACCGAGCTTTTCAGCGTACACCGGATCGAGTGCGTGCTCGGCATCAACGAAGGCGGCCGTGCCGCCCGCTTTCTGCATCTCAGCGATCACATGCAAGGTCAGTGTGGTTTTACCGGAAGCCTCCGGCCCGTATATCTCGACGACCCGTCCTTTGGGCAGGCCGCCAATTCCGAGTGCGATATCAAGACTGAGGGAACCGGTAGAAATGGCAGAAACATCAGGGATTGCGCCATCATCCCCCAGACGCATGACAGATCCCTTGCCGAATTGTCGCTCTATTTGTGACAGAGCCGCTGAAAGAGCCTTTTTACGTTTTTCGTCCATTCTTTTTCCCCTGATGGTTTGATCAAAACTGCTTCGAATTATCACACAGAAAAAAGCAGCCGCCTAGCACGTAAGGCTTTCTTTTTTCAGTGCAACTGACGAGGCCTGACGCTTTTTGTCAGACCCGCATATTTTGCTCGAAATAGCCCCAGATTGCGCAGGGTTGTCAAGGCCGATTGTATCGATTAGTGTTGACCGAAACCCAACTAACCGACGCTTGTAACCGCCTGATTACGCGCAGGACGAACAGTGCCTCGCGGCGTACGAATAAACATTAATGGCCACAATCCAACTGCTTTCAATCATCGAATCAGCGACACATCCGAATCTTACGGCTGTGTATAAAAAGCTAGGTATCAACGAGACCAAGCTCCAGTCGATGCGTAAGGCATTGGCAGCCTTGAAGTCAGAGTCTTTTGATTTCATCGTCGCGGAGTTTTTCTACGGCTATGGTAGCAACTACGCCGGGGTGAATATCAGCAACCTCGATGTAATGTTGTACAGTCTGCAAAAATATGCGCCGAACACCCGTGTGATCGTGTTGGTCGACAAATCAGAACGTCAGTACGTAGACAAACTGAATGCGATTTTTCCACTTTATGCAGTGTTGCCGTACCCGGTATCGGAACAGGATATCCAAGAGGCAGTGACGATCTGAAGCTTCAAGGAGCGGATGCCACTTGCGCATGTGTTGTCGTCATGGTGACGGCACAGCCCAGTATCCTGGTAATTTTTTGTAATTGGTTTTTAGTATGGTTGTAACGGCGCGTCACATTGCCGGTCACTCAAGTGTAGTTAACCCGGGGCTGGGCCTAGCGCACCTTCAACTACTATGAATCTGTTCTTGATGCTTGAATCTGTTTAATGTTTGCCTTTAGGCAATCAATCCAGCATCCATTGGTTCAACACATTGTATTCCGCACCGTGCGGGTGCGTCACCGACTCCACCAGCGCAAAGCGATCGATGCGCCATCTGATTGGATCAAAATCATCGATCTCGAGTGGATGCCGTGCTTTTCTGAAAATCGTGATATGCGGCACGAAACGCTTTTGGTGGTAGCCCGCGATGCATGCCTGGATGCACGACTGCGTTTGTGCGACCAGGTCGATCAATGGCTCGGGCGCAATGCCGCCCAACCACACGACTCGTGGCCTCGGAAAATAACCCCAGTGGTCGACGACGAGCGTACAGGACTGCGCTTTGGCATCCGCAAGTGCGGTTTGCAGTCTGGTACACACTTCCGTACTGACTTCGCCAAGAAAATGGATGGTAATGTGAAGATTGCCCGACGGAACGGGTCGGGCTGACTTCAATCTAGCGGTTTTTCGAAACGCGTTCTGCACATTCGCGAGGCGCTGGCGCGTGAAATCGTCTGGCCACAGCGCCAGAAATAAACGTTTATGTTTCGACGTATCAGCCACTTTCGAGCAGGTCCAGCAAGTCCTTCAGTGCTGCCGCCACGGCCTGAAGGCGTACTGCGTTTCGGTCACCCTGGAACTGGTATTTCCGGGTGTGCACCATCTGGTTGCGCAACCCCACTGCAATCCAGACCATACCCACAGGCTTGTCTTCACTGCCGCCCCCCGGTCCAGCAATACCGCTGATACTAATGCCGGCATCCGCGGACGTTTCCAGAAACAGCCCCTGCTGCATCGCGATGACTGTGTTCTCACTGACAGCGCCGTGATCGAGCAAAACGCCATCGGGCACCTTCAGAAAGTGTTTTTTTGCCGCATTGCTATAGCTGACGATGGCGCAATCGAACCAGTCAGAGCTGCCGGCGATATCCGTCAACAATTTGGCGATCCAACCACCGGTACAAGACTCCGCTGTCGCCAGTCGAAGACCTTTCATCAGCAGCCGTGCACCTAACTTTTTTGCTGTTTCGGCAACGGCCTGCTCGATCGTTTCCATGTGTTCCCCAGAATTATGCTTAGATGTATTTTATGGTTAGTTTATGTCTGTACTTTAGTCGAGATGACTATGTCATTTCAATGACTTCTAGTTAACTATGGTGACGATAACAACGACTTGAACCATGGGCGAACACACTCCCGATCAAATAAAAGCCAAAGCAAGGAAATTGTCAAAAACAATGGGTTTGATTTACTGCCTGATTGTCAGCGTTTTACCTTTCTGGGTAATCTCAAAATGTTTGAGAAAATTCATGCCTAATAAAATCTCTTTCCCGGGCATGTTTGTAAGTATAGCGGCATTCAAATCGTACAATTTGATATCTCCAATCGCCACACTGGCAAGGCGGGTACGATACGCCCTGGTGTTACCGTTTGCTGTACTTACTACAATGCGCTGATTTTTAATCAAACCTA
>JABDQW010000263.1 GCA_013042055.1 Gammaproteobacteria bacterium
GCGTGGCCCCCTGTTCGGGACCGATCACATGCACGATCCCCTGCCTTACATCCGACATATCAAACTCGGTCAAACCGAACTCTGTGCAATTCTTATCCAGGGTCTCGACCTGCAGGCGAGACACTGGATCAGCAATGCCGGCGCACCTGTCCGTTGTCGGCACATTGTGATCGGGCACGGCCAGCACCGAATCAGTACGCCAAGGTTTACGACCAGCCATGCGTAGACCTTCAAACGCTTGGGGCGAAGTGACTTCGTGGACCAGGTGTCGGTCGATATAGAGCAAGGCAGTGCCATCAGCCTCAGTGCGCACCACATGATCATCCCAAAGTTTGTCGTAGAGTGTTCTTGCAGTCATAGTATTGTCAGTCCAACGCTGGGCATCCGCATAGTGTTAACAGGCCCTAAGACTAATGTAGAATCTTACATAATTCAAATTCATTATTTTCATATAAACTATTACTATTTGTTATACATGAATTTTGCTCACATGGACATTCAAAGTATCCAAGCATTTCTCAGTGTCAGCGAAACCGGGTCGTTCTCTCGTGCCGCTGATGCACTGTTCCTGACCCAACCAGCGATCAGCAAACGCATACGTTCGCTCGAACAATCGCTCGGCGTCGCGCTGTTCGACCGCATCGGTAAAAGCATACGCTTGACCGAAGCCGGTCATGCATTAATTCCCAGTTGCCGGCGCATTATCGCTGAGATCGCAGAAGGCGAACGCATCATCAGCAACTTGCGCACGACCACCAGCGGCGTGCTCAGCATCGCCACCAGTCATCATATCGGCCTACATCGGTTACCTCCGGTGTTGCGCGATTATTCGAAGCATTACCCCGAGGTTGAGCTGAAACTGGGCTTTATGGATTCGGAAGAGGCTTGTCAACAAATCCTCAACGGCGAAACAGAACTGGCCATCGTCACGCTGCCGGACGAAGATAACGACCGACTTGAAATGATACCGGTATGGCATGATCCACTGTATGTTGTGGTCGCAAAACAAAACCCACTTGCCTCGCAGAAGGGTTTATCGACACACCGACTGCTTGACTATGCCGCCATACTGCCATCAACTGGAACCTACACGCGCAAATTAATCGATACGGCACTCGGTCTTGATGGATCGGTCAAAACCTTGCTCGAAACGCACTATCTTGAGACGATTAAAGCGATGGTACAAACAGGTCTGGGCTGGAGTATGTTACCGGCGTCGATGCTAGATGAGAGCCTGTCGGCGTTGGCGATCAAGCATACGCAGACAACTCGGCAGCTTGGCATCGTGGTCCACAGTATGAGGACGAAATCAAACGCAGCCAACGCGATGATCGATCGATTACTCAAGTATGCCGATGAATCGTGAAATGCATAAAACGCCACACGACCAGGAAAGCGAAGCTGGCCACAAGCGCTGCAATCGCGAATAACCAGGCTGGGTCGATCCGATCCCAGAGAAGCCCGCTGAGTAGACTACCAACCGCCCCGCCTGCGCCAAAACTGAGACTGGCATACAAGGCTTGACCTCGGCCCTGATGCCTCCCAATAAAGAACCGATGTACCAACGCGATACTGACTGCATGAAAGACACCGAAACTGAAGGCATGAAATAATTGAGCAAAAAACAATACAGATAAGTTATCAACAAAAACACCGATCAGCAGCCAGCGCAGTGCCGTCAGCACAAAGCTGACGAGCAGCAGTTTTCGCATATCGATGGTTAACAGCAACCGATGCATCATTAAGAAAACGATAACTTCAGCCATAACGCCTATCGCCCATAACAGGCCGATCATGCCGCGGCTGTAACCATGGTTTTCAAGATAGATACTGTAAAAGGTGTAATACGGCCCGTGACTCACCAGCATCAGAAAACACACCAGCAGAAACGCCATCACGACAGGCTGCCGAATAACTTGCAGTATAGGTACCTGGTCTTCATGTTGCGCACTCAAGCGCTCGGGCACGATCAGACTGGCCAGTAAAATGCCGGCTAACAACACAACAATCACCATCGGTGCACGATCAATGCTAGCGATATCGTAATATTCGCCCAGCAACACCACCATCACGATAAAACCCAGCGAGCCCCACAAGCGCACGATACTGTACTTATGTTGATCATCGCCAAGGTGGTTCAGCGTCATCGCCTCGAACAACGGCAAGGATGAATTCCAGAAAAAACTGAACATGAATAACACCATCGCCAACCAGAGAAATTCGCTATTCACAAACACGCCAGTAAATACCAGAACAGCGAGCAGGTTGACCAGTCGAATAATCGTGATTGGATGCCGGGTGTGATCAGCAACCCAGCCCCATAAATAAGGCGCGAATATTTTTGTCGCAGGAATGATGGCCATTAGCACACCGATTGACTGCGCATTGTAGCCGAGTGATTTAAGATACAGACTCCAATACGGTATCAGTGCACCCAGCGATGCGAAATAGAAAAAATAGAAGCTAGATAGCCGCCAGTACGGCGCTTGCGCACTAACCTGCATTTCTCACCAAGGCAACGGGAGCAGGTTCAGCTAATTCATTGATACCCGTCCGTCTGCATCGCAATTTATGTTCAACCGCAGAGGCGCGGAGGCGCGGAGGACTAAGGTGTGATGTCACGACATCTCGACTAAAGGAAAAAATCTCCCGAACTGGTTGCAGGAGCGACCTTAGTCGCGCATTGCAGATGTTCGCGACTAAAGTTGCTCCTACCAATACATAAAGCATTCTCTGCGTCTCCGCGTCTCTGCGGTAAATAGAGCGTCTTAACTCTCACCCGCCGGTACGATCGGCGTTCGCGACTCGACATCGGCACATTGGGCGCGATGACGCAGCATATGATCCATGATGACGATAGCGAGCATCGCCTCACAGATCGGTGTTGCTCTGATACCTACGCAGGGATCATGACGCCCCTTGGTAACAATTTCTGCGGGATTGCCGTCGAGGTCGATCGTACGGCCAGGTAAACGTAGACTGGAAGTTGGCTTGAAAGCAGTATGTACAACGATATTCTGACCTGAAGAGATACCACCGAGGATACCTCCCGCATGGTTACTGAGAAAACCCTGTGGCGTGATTTCATCTCTAAATGCAGTTCCTTTGGCGGCAACACAAGCGAAACCATCGCCAATCTCGACACCCTTGGCTGCATTGATGGCCATCATAGCCTGCGCAATATCAGCATCGAGCCGTTCGAACACGGGCTCACCCAGTCCGGGTGGCACAGCTTCGGCTACGGCGGTGATTTTCGCACCAACCGAATCGCCCGCTTTTCGCAAGGCATCCATGTAGCTTTCCATTTCTGCAACCTTGGCAGCATCGGGACAGAAAAATGGATTATTTTCGACCTCTGTTAGATCAATGGTCTTGGCCTTGATCGGGCCGAGCTGTGACAGGTAACCATAGATTCTGATACCAAAGCGTTCTGCCAAATATTTTTTGGCAATGGCTCCCGCCGCGACCCGCATGGCGGTTTCTCGTGCTGAGGAACGGCCACCGCCGCGGTAATCCCTGGTTCCGTACTTTTGTTGATAGCTATAATCCGCATGGCCGGGGCGGAAGGTGTTCATGATATCGCCGTAGTCTTTCGAACGCTGATCGACGTTCTCGATGATCAGACCGATACTGCACCCTGTCGTTTTACCCTCGAAGACACCCGAAAGGATCCTCACCTGGTCCGGTTCTCGCCGTTGTGTGGTATGTCGCGACTTACCCGGTTTACGACGATCAAGATCGACCTGAATGTCGGCTTCAGACAAGGACAAGCCCGGTGGACAGCCATCGACGATACCCAGCAGGGCTGGACCGTGCGATTCCCCACTCGTGGTCACTGTAAATAGTTTGCCAAGTGTATTTCCAGACATAAAATCAATATCTTGCTAATGGATGGTGGTGATAGCGGCTGATGTTAACATCAAATCACAAGGCATCGAACAACTCTTGACAGGCGCGCAGCTGTTCTGCCGTCAGCAGGAATACACCCTCGCCGCCATGAACAAACTCGAGCCAGGTGAACGGTACTTCGGGCAACAGTTGCAGCAGCGCCGGCATCGAGTAGCCAACCTCTACCACCAGAATGCCATGATCCGACAGATAGTCCCCGGCTTGTTGCAGCAGCGGTATCACGATGTCCATGCCTGTTTCACCGGCCGCCAGGCCGCTGTGCGGTTCATAACCGAATTCCTTATCGAGCTCGACCATTTCCTCTACTGATACATATGGAGGGTTAGCAACGATAATATCGAAATTTTGTGCGGGGATATTTTCAAACAAATCAGATTCGATCAACTGGACGCGCCCCTGGTCCTCAAGACCATGCTTGGCACGATTTATTGCTGCGACGTCCAATGCGTCCTTGGAAACATCACTGCAGACAACACGCGCATGTTCAAACGCGTAGGCACAGGCAATGGCGATACAACCGCTCCCCGTGCACAAATCCAGGATACGTTCGACTCTGTTCGTATCGATCCACGGTGAGAACTGCCGTTCGACCAATTCGGCTATCGGTGATCGCGGAATCAGCACGCGCGAATCGATATAAAAATTCAATCCTGCAAACCATGCCTCGTTGGTGATATAAGCGGCAGGCATGCGTTTGTGAATACGCTCCCTGTAGCTCTCCAGCACGGCGCGCTTCTCATGATGCGTCAGGCGGCAGTCAAAATATTCTTGACCGAGATCGGGTGGAAGATGCAGGCTTGTCAAACAGAGGTATACGGCCTCATCCAGCGCATTCGGCATCCCGTGCGCAAAACAAAGACCCTCTTTATTGAACTGGCTCGTCCCCCATCTGACCAAGTCACGAATCGTCTGTAATTCTCCCGCAATCGCGCGAATGTTCATAGTTTGTTTATTTGAGCTGGAGTGACCTGCAATTTGAACCGGGATTTTAGCGGAAAACCTGCTATGCAGGGGGCCTCACCCGGATGTTGCACGAAAGATTTGGACAAACGGTAACCGCAAAACAGTTTGTTGAAACACGGCTATCGATAAATCTTCAACAATCTGCGTCCGCCTTGGTGCAACATCCTAATCGCCTAGGTGTTTCGCTGCCTTGAAGATACCGTGTTTTCCAGCCGTGCTATGTGTACCAGTGGTGCTTGACGGCCGACTTCGCATTGCAGCCTTCGTGTAACATGGCGGCCGCTCAAATGTGGATTAGCAACAACATATCAGGCTCAGTTATAATGCCTGATTTTAGGCGCCGGAAACTCCTATGAAGCTTTTCAAATATCTATTCAAGCTAGTGTTCTTTACGCTGTTTGTGTGTCGGCAAGCCATCGCCGCAGATCAACTTGAAATCGATGATGCCTGGATTGCAGAAGCACCGCCGGGTAGCAAAGTCATGGCGGCTTACTTGGAAATCGAGAATGAAACTTCGCACGATCGTCTGGCGACGTCGATGCATTGCCAGGAATTTGATCGTGCTGAGTTTCATCAGACCATCGAAACAGACGGTATTGCGCGTATGGAACATCAACAAAACCTGAAGATACCCGCCGATGCTGAATTAGAACTGAAACCAGGTGGTTTCCATATAATGCTGTTCAATCCAGCACGCCGCTTGCAGGCAGGTGATCGAACAAAGTGCAACATGTCATTCGACGATGGCAGTACTATCGACTTCGAACTCGAAATCAAGAAAGCCTCTGTCGATGATCATTCACATCACCACCATCACTGAGTCATGAAGGCTACAATCAGCGAGCGACTGCGCTCGCTGCCATTTTATCTATTACCTCATCACGGAATTTCCTGGTGTATCTACCAGATTGCCCGCGTGCGCTGGCGCCCCCTCAAGAACCTTGCGATCCGTATCTACACAAGGCTGCATGCGGTCAACATGGAAGAGGCGACCATCAGCAACAAATACGCCTATGACAGTTTGAACGCATTCTTTACCCGCGCGCTAAAAGTTGATGCCCGCCCGTTGGCAGACGACCCTGAATACTGGATATGCCCGGTTGATGGCTCGGTCAGCCAATCCGGCATCATCGAAAATGGACGTATTTTCCAAGCCAAAGGGCAATATTACAGCCTGATTGAATTGCTCGGTGGAGACGACACAGAGGCAGAACCATTTCAAAACGGCAAATTTGCCACTCTATATCTGTCGCCGCGCGACTATCATCGCATTCATATGCCCATCGATGCCGCGCTCAGACAAATGACCTACGTACCTGGGCGGCTGTTCAGTGTTGCCGCCTACACCGTTAAATCCATTCCGCGACTGTTCGCACGAAATGAACGCGTTGTGTGTCGGTTTGATACCAGTGACGGCCCAATGATCATGGTACTCGTCGGCGCCATCAATGTATCTGCGACCGAAACCATCTGGCATGGACCGGTGACGGGCAACGGACGCAAGCTAACGCGTTATCAGTATGCTTCCGATGACGTCGTATTGCGGCGGGGTGATGAAATGGGCCGCTTTAACTTGGGTTCAACCGTAATTCTGCTGACTCCGGAACACTTCGAGCTCGATCCGAGCATTCGCGCCGGTAAGCCTGTGCGAATGGGCCAAACAATCGGCCACGCTGCTGCGTAAGAGTGTGGGCCCTTTAACCCGCATTTCTTGTTTCACCGCAGAGACGCGGAGGCGCAGAGGATTAGGATTTGATATTGCGTCATTTCAACCAATGAGAGACTATTTGAACTGCTTAGGCGGGCCCAACAAATAGCGAAGTGCGGGAAACCCGTAGTAAATCTTCCGAGTTAGCTTTAGGAGCGACTTTAGTCGCGAATGGCAGATATTCGCGACTAAAGTCGCTCCAACCAAAACATCAATCAATCTCTGTGTCTCCGCGCCTCTGCGGGAAATAATCAACCATTTAAACGTCTATTAACGATGTCCGCCTTCGTGCAACACCCGGGCTATGTGGTCTTATCAGCGACATCGTCAGAAGGCGGCGCTTCCATAACCGCCTCAGGTTTTGCCTCGGTCTTTACCCGGGGTTTTGCTTCGGTTTTGGGCTCGACCACTTTGAGCATCTCGGCTTGGGGTGACTCCTCAAT
>JABDQW010000265.1 GCA_013042055.1 Gammaproteobacteria bacterium
CTTATATTGATGGTTTTGTAGCGGCTGTACCAACAGCAAATAAAGAAAAATATATCGAACACGCGAAGTTGTCGTCAGTAGTATTTAAAGACCATGGGGCGCTAAAAATAACAGAAGCTTGGGGAGATGATGTTCCAGATGGTGAGATCACATCATTCCCAATGGCGGTAAATTGTGGCGAAGAAGAAACAGTGGTGTTTTCATGGGTTATTTGGCCCTCCAAAGAAATTCGAAACGCTGGGTGGCAAGCAATAATGGAAGACCCAAGAATGCAACCAGATCAAAACCCTATGCCATTTGACGGTAAGCGTCTAATATATGGTGGCTTCGAGAAAATTCTTGAAGAGTAGATTTGTGTTAAAAAGGTTTTCTACTTTCACATAACAAGGTACCCAAAATTCGCCCGCAAGCAGGCTGGACTCGCCGCTACGCGGCTCGCCTTTTAGTGCAACGTTATCGCGCCAAGCGAAGCTTGATGCATCTTGCAGGGGGGGAGTCGCTGTCGGGTAATGCCTAGCCAGCAGTTCGTATCGAGTCTTGCGCCTGTGCCGGAATTGGGTGAACCCAAGCGAACAAAACAGGTGAAGCGTAGACAGAGAACTCAGTAGGCCACAGCGGTGGTCGCGCACCCTGAGGTGCTGGTACAGCCTCGAAAATGAGCTTGTTGTAGTCGGCGAGTGTGTTAACGAAAACGAAGCCAATATGAAGCGTAAAATCGATAGCGTGAAAGGTCGACATATCTACAGTCAGCTACTTGATATCGTAGATCCGGTGTTTGGTCACATTATTGACGTGATCGGAATAAAGCGTATTAGTCTGAGAACCAGGCGCAAGGTCGATGGGCAATGGAAGTTAATGATGATGTTGCACAATATGTTAAAGATCCATCGATACGGTTGGGGATACAGCTAGAAAGCTGATAAAGATGGAGATTGAGGAATTATCGAGCTGATGTAAATGGGTATGACAGACATTCGATTGGTATGAACCAAACAAAAGCGAAAACGTTGATACAAGAATACTGTCGTCCCAAATGGATTTTTCGACAGGCTCGTTAGCTCTCAATACATGGTGTCATTGTGGAATTCTGGGAGGTTATTAAATTACTGATCCTTTCTGCAATCATTACTTTCGGCATTAAAAAGTGGTGGGAATCAGGGTTTTGGCTGCCGAAATGGCTACACTTGGTGGCTTTTATCATGTTGCTGATGGGGGCGGGTCTAGCAAAGCTGGCCACTCTGTCACACCATCCGCAAGCGGATTTGCATAAGTGGTTTGTTGTTGGATTTCCGCTTTCAGTTTATATCATATTCATTTTTCATGGTGGAGCCACGGCATATATAAGGAAGATTGGCAACAACATAACATATCACGCAAGCATGAATAAGAAAGATGTTCTTGCTATATTCAAAGAATACATACCGAAGTATTTAGATCTTACTATTCCAGATGTTCTAGCGATTGGTGAAGAACAAGAGCCTGTAGAAATTCGCAGAAACGAAAATTGCTATTTACTATTTATTGAATCCACGAAGGTTGAAGATGAGGAAGGGGCATATATTCCTGTGATATTTTGGTTAGAAGATCATACAAAGATTAGAAAGTATATTCCTTTAGCGCTCACTCAGGTTGTATACTCACCTGGTGGGGATGTCTTATTAAATCCACTAGAAAATCTAAAAAAGTAAGCTAACAATACAATTTCCCACTGATGCATTTGCCGTTCGCTACGACCACTACAAATGCGAGCAAACATGCAACAAGCAGGTAGCTCTGAACAAAACGCACCTGACAAGCACATGGCGTTAGACCAAAGTGCGCGCTACGCGCGCACTTTGGTTGTTGATGCGAGGTATTAGCATGCTGAAATGAAGGAGTATTATTTTGAAGCAGTGGTATGAACAATTGTTTGAGAACTACAGTAAAAAATATGATGAAGAATCCTTCACGCAGGGGACTATCGGCGAATGTGATTTTATTGAGAAAGAAATAGATTACATTAAATTCACCAAAATACTGGATATTGGATGTGGAACAGGAAGGCACGCCATTGAATTGACGAAAAGAGGATATACCGTTACGGGCATTGATTTGTCCCGGTCGCAAATAGAACGGGCGAGAGAAAAATCGAAAGATAACGGATTGGAAATCGAATTTTATGTCGCTGACGCCCTAAGTCTTGAGTACAAATCAGAGTTTGATCTTGTGATTATGATGTGTGAAGGCGCATTTCCCCTCATGCAGACAGATGAAATGAACTATAAAATCCTAGAGAACGCTTCGAACGCACTAATGTCACAAGGTAAATTGATATTTACAACGCTAAACGGCCTGTTTCCTTTATATCATTCCGTAAAAGAGTTTATAAATTCAGGTTCAGAAAAAGGTGAAACTTCAGAAAATACATTCGATTTAATGACATTTAGAGACCATTCGGTATATGAATCAGTGGATGACTCGGGTAATAAACTGTCTCTAAAGTGTAATGAGCGGTACTATGTTCCTTCTGAAATCATGTGGCTTGTTAAGTCTGTTGGCTTCAATAAGGTAGACATATACGGCGCACGGCTAGGTGCCTTTTCAAGGACTGATGCTCTAACCACTGAAGATTATGAAATGTTAGTGATTGCAGAAAAATAAATGCTAACAACGGCTTCAAGGGATTTGCCTCCACGGTGCTTTTTTTGCACTCTAATAGCTCAAAACTATCTCCACTCCGACAAGCCCCTCAGCTTAGGCGCTGCCCAATAAGAGCTGACGCTGGTAATGGCCTTAAATAGGAAAGACAGAATCTGCGCCTTGCTCAAAGGCATCGAAACAGGTGACGAGGCATCAGTGGCTGTTGTTAACGAGGACAAATACATTCAGCATAACCCCCAAACCCACGAAGGGAGTCTGGGCTTGGCGGCGCTGTTCAAGCAATTGGCTAAAAGCTCCCCCCGTGTCAATATTGTGCGTATCTTAGAGGATGGCGACTACGTGTTTGCCCATACAGAATACGACTTCGCCAAATCAAGCATCGGCTTTGAAATCTTCCGTTTTGAAGGCGACCTGGTGGTTGAGCACTGGGACAATATTCAGTTGAGAAAAGGCCCCAACCCCTCCGGACATACCATGGTTGATGGTCCAACCGAAGCGACCGGTTTCGACATGACTGACACCAACCGGGATGCCGTGCGGTGCTTTGTTGACGATGTCCTGGTCAAGGGCCAACTCAACAAACTGGAACATTATATTGATGACGAGTGCTACACCGAGCACAATCCACGGGTTGGTGACGGTCTGTCCGTACTTCGCTCTGCTTTATCTGATCCAGCATCGAATGACGGAGTCGCTGTAAAATACGATCAAATTCATCGCACCCTGGCTGAGGGTAATTTTGTGCTCTGCGTCAGTGAGGGTTTTGTCAACGGGGTTCACTCGGCGTTTTACGACCTTTTCCGCGTTGCTCATGGCAAGCTCGTGGAACACTGGGATACTACCGAAGCAATTCCACCGCGTAGCGAATGGAAGAATGATAATGGCAAGTTTTAATGCTGCACTCAGATTCGAGGCCAAAACACACACCAGAATTTCGGATGACTCCGGGAGAACAGAAAGATGATCAAATTAGTCATGTGTATAACCCGCCACCCGAATATCACTCGCGAACAATTCAACGATTATTGGATGGACAAACATGGCCCATTCTTCATGGAAAATGCCAGTACCATGAGAGCCAAGAAATATGTGCAGTCTCACACCGTAGATACTCCTTTGAACAAAGGGTTAAGGGATGCTAGAGGCATGCTGCCAGAATATGATGGAGTCGCAGAAGTGTGGTTTGAATCAGAAGAAGAGTTGATGGAAGCCATGAGTTCAGCTGAGGGTCAGAAATTGAGTGCAGCATTACTGGAAGATGAGGGAAATTTTATCGATCACTCGAAATCTTCGGCATTTATCGTTAAAGAGCATGAGTTTTAGGCAGCTGGTAAACGCAAGCAGCCGGGCCGCTAATGCGGTGCGAAGGATGCCCCAAACGAACAGACTAAAGACATTTTCCCAGGCGCAGGACAGGGCTTGGGAAAAGCCTGCACGCAAGACATAGACACCCAGTTTTATGCACGCGAGCGACAGCAGCAGTGGGGTGAAGATATTCAACACGGCAGTATTGATACCAAACTGATCCAGTAGGAAACGGGTCAGTATCAAATACAGCAGCATGCTCACCGGGAAAGCGATACGGTTGGTCGCACGCAACAGGAAACGGAAAAAGCTCTGCTGCTCGAAATCGCCTACCAGACGGGTGATGAACCGCTGCCAGTGCCTGTGCGTCAACATGGCCAGCGCGCCGCAGAGTAATACGGTCGCCAACTGAAGGCCGCCCTGAATCGTGGAAAACGCCTTGATCAAGTCAAGAGCGTGGATATATAAGCTTTCGTACAGTTCCAAGATGATCGCTGGTTATGGTGAAGGGTATTATCACGACTTTTACCATCATGACCAAGTGATAGCAAAACAATACGTGGATCCCTGCTACTGTCCCAGAGAATCATTCCACAATAATAATGATCATGGCGATACCAGTCGTTTTTAGTGTCGATCCTGGCGATAGTCTGTATTTTGAGATAGCTTGATCGCTGTTCGCGGATAAGGCCGCTCCTACAGATGCACTGGTCGACGAATCGAACCACGTAGGAGCGGCTTGCGCCGCGAATTGGGAGCGCTTTAGAATAATGTTGTGCTAACGCATTTAAGAATGACGTTTCCCGGTCACCGGTAACAGAAAAATGTCAATTTTTGTAAATAGCCACTCGTAATTTCCACTCGCCTAAGATACTTTGCTACCTTGGTACCGAATCCTCTTGTATACGGAGTGTAAAGAAAATACTCAGCTGCATGCACATCACCACGTGCAGGGAAGCGAATAATTAAAAAAGGGGTCGTTCATGCTGCAATTCAACGTCCAACGTGTTTATCGCTTAGCTTTAACTACACAGACTGCATTGGCATCATCTGCATTGACAGGATCGGGTGAGAGGTTATGAGTCGCTGGACAACGACGGTTGATCATTGAATAACAGGGGGATTATTCTACCGATGTGTCTGTTTCATCTCTCGGTCGGGAGAAGCCAGACTTGACCGGCTGGCCTGCTTGTTACCAATTGCACTTGTTATCCGAATCCGCCTTTTAACGTTATGCTGTGGGTAGCCGATTTACAGTAGGGTTGTTTTCCATATTTATTCAGGTCGAACATGAAAACTCAAGCTACAATCTCCAAAATTGGGTCTAAAGAGTCGGGGGATTCCGCGCCGACGCGAGTACATAGTGCTTCGAAAAGTTCCGATCTGAAGGAATCACGGCGGCAACTGGTAGTGATCGTTGACGATCAGGCTACAGGGAGAATTATTCTCTCGGAAATCATTCGCTCTATCGATAGCCAGCCTGAAGTGGTCAGTTTTTCCAGGCCGGAAGATGCATTAGAGTTTGTCAGACATAACGAGACCGATCTGATCCTTACCGACTACCGCATGCCTTCTATGAATGGTATCGAATTTACCCGGCGAGTACGTGGAATTCTGGAATGCGAAGATGTGCCTATAATCGTTATCACTGTGGTCGATGACCTTAATGTGAGATATGAGGCGCTGGAAGCGGGAGCCACGGATTTTCTGATCCGACCGCTGGATCAGTATGAGTGTAAAACGCGTTGTCGCAATCTGCTGACCATCCGGCAACAGCAGAATATAATCAAAAATCGCGCGAGCTGGCTTGAGAAGCAGGTTCAGTTGGCCACATCGCAGATCCTGTCCAGGGAGAAAGAGACCCTGTTGATACTGGCCAAAGCGGGTGAACATCGCGATCAGGTGACAGGCAATCATGTACTTCGGATGGCGAAATATTCGCGATTGATCGCTGAACATCTGGGGCTATCCAGGCTGGAGTGTGAGGAGATCGAATATGCAGCACCTCTCCACGATATCGGGAAAATTGGTGTCTCGGACAATATCCTTTTGAAGCCGGGAAAATTGACTGCTGCTGAATGGGAATTAATGAAGACTCATACCACTATGGGGCATGCCATTCTTAAGGACAGCGACTCCAGGTTTATCAAGATGGGGGCGGTAATTGCCCTTAATCATCACGAGAAGTTTGATGGTTCCGGTTATCCGAGTGGCCTGGCAGGAGAAGTGATACCGCTGGAGGCTCGTATCGTTGCTGTTGCCGACGTTTATGATGCATTGCGAGCATTCCGTCCATACAAGCAGGGCTGGTCAAGGGAAGATGCAGTGGCATACCTATCTACGCAAGCAGGCAATCATTTTGATCCTTCCTGTACCGATGCGTTTTTAGCACAACAGAAAAAGATATTTGAGTTTGAGGAGCAACTGGACAGTGACGGGCTTTAAAAATAGTCTTCAATACCCTTCAGGAATTAGAAGTGCCGGGTTTGATTCTTCTGTCGCCTGACTTTAATCATTATGCAAAATAATACAGAGAGCAGTCTGTTGTTCGGGAACCGCTTCAAGGGGCCGGTTAGCTGGCTGCATCAGCGTCTGATGAAGCGTCAGGACAGCGAGCATGAACAGGCAATGCTGCGCCTGATAATCG
>JABDQW010000266.1 GCA_013042055.1 Gammaproteobacteria bacterium
GTTCAAGCACCTGGTTGGTGGTGACGATATCTGGCGCCCATTTATCAGAAGTCCAGGCCAGCGCACTATAACGGATTTGCCGACACGCCGGTCTATTTGTGGTTCACAGCAACGCATACAAATCGAAACCAGCTGATCTCGGTGTTTGTCCACAAGAACTGTGGATAACTATGTGGAAAAAGCTTTATCAATCTCACCAAAGGCGTGATATCAAGCCCATTGACTCAATATGGTCATAATTTCGTCACTTTAATAATAGCTAGTAAATACAGTCAGTTGAGACGCATGGATCCATAGTGACGGTGTTTCGTCGCGTCCTAGCAGCATTTGATTTGCCTGTAAAGTAACGTTGTGTATAACCACGGCGACTGGCCAGCATTTCCGACCTGACTTGGGTGATATTCTTCATCGAATTTATCCAAATAGGCCTTAAGTTGCTAATTTAGCGCGCAAAACCCATGTTACGCACATCTTCTGTGGATAACTATGTGGAAAAGGTTTTTCCAAAGCCCCTGAGAACCCGAAAAACGGCTTAAACTGTGCGATTGGCGAAAAAATGATCAGTATCTGCAGGCACTGTAATATCAATTACTTATGATGGTGCTATCGTTCAATTACCGGTGCAAGCCAAAACCTTGACGCGAATTCGCCGAACTCCGGCCTGCAAATTTGAGTACGCCAATGTGTTTGTGTATAACAAAAAATACCGTGGAAGCTCGGAATGATTCCCTCCAGGAATTACCAGGGCAAAAAAAGCGATTTTTATTTTTCTTCGTTTCCAATCACATATGTGATTGGAAACGCTGGCACGTCCATGTGCCACTCGGAAACACCCGGCGTTGCCACCGGGGTCAATCAACGGTGCAAGCTGGAGCGCTTGTGTCGATAGTATATTGCAAAGGAGCTGCAATGCCTCGGCGTGCAAGGATGTACCTTCCCGGGCATCCGTACCATATCGTTCAACGCGGCAATAATCGCGAAGCCTGTTTTGTCGAGCCAGAGAACTACCAACGCTATCTCGAGCTCTGGAAAGTAATGCCAAGCGCTATGGCATTGCTGTCCATGCTTACTGCTTGATGACCAATCATATCCACTTTCTGGTTACCCCCAAACATGCAGATTCAATATCGCGTGCAACCAGTGTGATCGGTAGTCGATACGCATGGTACTTTAATAAAAGCTATCAACGCACCGGGACAATATGGGCGGGACGACATAAACACAGTCTGGTCCAAACCGATCGTTATTTGCTAACGTGTTGTCGTTACATAGAAATGAATCCCGTTGGGGCTGGCATGGTTCGCAAGCCTGAGGAACACCGCTGGTCAAGTTACCGGGTCAACGCCTGGGGTGCTCAAAGCGGGCTGACTCCACACGATGAATACCTTGATCTGGGCGAAAATTCCGAGGATAGATGTCACGCGTATCGCGAGTTATTCAGGTATGAGATTCCCAATGAGGATGTGCATCTCATTGAGCGAGCAAGCCAATATTGTCAGCCGATTGGCGATGACAGCTTCAAGCAACAGATTGAGCAGCGTTACGGTATCAAGTTGGGACAGGCTACCAGGGGAAGGCCGACCAAGCTAAAAGAAAATGGTTAAAAAATCCCTCCGGCACCTTTGCCTAAAAAGAAAATGGTTAAAAAATCCCTCCGGCACCTTTGCCTAGAACATCGCCTATTCCTCACGTCTTGGGATTTCGTAACAGCAAGATAGTAGGAATCTTGAAGCGAAACTGCGAGTTCCTGAGTTTTAACTCGCCAGTACCCGTTTTTAATCATTTACTGTAGAAAATAAAATTGAAACCGCGGGCTTTGTGCTAACCTGCATTTCTCACCAGGCGGCGTAGGATTCTGATAAGGCATTGGCCTCTTTGGACAAAACCCGGATGATCAAAATACACTGTGTTTTTCAGGTATGCCTATCTCGGTTCAGGCTTGTCTTCGTGTCCGTAAGCTTGCTCTTCCCTCAAACCGTAGCTATTGCTACGCTTTTCGCTCCTGAGCGGCCCTTACGAACACGAATCTTGCGCCTGCTCCCGTGATCCTGGTGAGAAATGCAGGCTAGAACGCGTAAAACATAACAAGAAGAACAATGATTTATACACTCCGCGACACCTATTATCGCCTGATCCTGGACAGACCACGCATTACCCTGCTGATGCTTGCCGTGCTGATCGCCTGGCTGGTTTCGTACAGCGGTAATTTTCGCCTCGATGCCTCTTCGGACACCCTGGTGCTGGAAAACGACGAGTCATTGAAGTACTACCGCGCCATCGAGGCGCGATATGGTTCGGATGATTTTCTTTTCATTACCTATACGCCCGAGGGTGAACTGTTCGGCGAGGACGCTAAAAAAGACCTGCGCGCGCTCGCGGACAAATTACGCAAACTCGAACGTGTCAAGTCGGTAGTGACGCTGCTGGATGTGCCCCTGATCGACAGCCCGCCGGTGACGCTTTCCGAGTTTCAGGAAAACGTGATCACGCTGGAAAGCCCCGAGGCCAACCTGGCGCTGGCGCAGCAGGAGATCATAAACAGCCCGCTGTACAGAAACATGCTGATCAGCGAGGACGGCAAGACCACCGCCCTGCAGGTTAATTTCGAACGTGATGAAACCTTTTATCGCTTACTGAATAAACGTAACGGCCTGCGAGAAAAACAGTATGAAACCGAGCTGAGCGTATCGGAGCTGGAAGAACTGGAAGCAGTATCGCTGGAATTCGATCTGTACAAAGCCAGCGTGCAGCAGCAGTTGCACGATGATATAGCCGCGGTCCGGGAGATCATGGATGAACACCGCGATAATGCGCATCTGTTTCTCGGCGGCATCCCGATGATCGCCTCGGATTCCATCGATTATATAAGGAATGACCTCCGCACCTTCGGTGTCGGCGTGCTGGTATTCCTGATCCTTTTGCTGACGGTGATCTTCCACCAGCTGCGGTGGATATTGCTACCGATGCTGACCTGTGGCATCGCCGGCGCGATGATGGTCGGTTTTCTCGGTTGGGTCAACTGGCCGGTGACCGTGGTGTCATCGAATTTTATTTCATTAATGCTGATCATCACGCTGTCTCTGATGGTGCATCTGATCGTGCGTTATCGCGAGCTACACACAGACAACGCCGAGGCCAGTCAGTATGAACTTGTGAAAGAAACGCTGCGCACCAAGGTGCAACCCAGTTTCTTTACTGCCGCCACTACCATTGTCGCTTTCACTTCGTTGATCGTCAGCGATATTCGCCCGGTGATCGACTTCGGCTGGATGATGACGATCGGCATCAGCATGTCCTTCCTTCTCGCCTTCAGTCTGTTTCCCGCCGCGGTGATGTTGTTGAAACCTAAGCGCTCGATGTTTAAGCGCGATATCACCGGTGCCATCACTGGCGTAGTCGCACGTCTGATCGAGCGTTACAGCAACGGTACCTTGTTGCTGTTCCTGCTGGTAACCGTACTCAGCGTCGTTGGTATGATGCGTTTGAGTGTGGAGAACCGCTTCATCGATTACTACAAGGAGCATACAGAAATCTATCAGGGCATGATCCTGATCGACGAGAAGCTGGGCGGCACAACACCGATGGAAGTGGTGATCGATGCACCGGCTGATTTCTTCGAGCTCGAGGAAGAAGAGGAAGGTGAAGACGACGCCTTCCTCGATGACCTGGATCTGGATCTGGACGAGGAGGCGGGAATCACCACCACCAGTTACTGGTTCAACAGCGGCATGCTGCCCGAAGTGCAGCGCATTCATGATTACCTGGATCAGCTGCCGGAATCCGGCAAGGTACTGTCGATATCGACCAGCATGCAGTTGCTGCAGAGCCTGGACGAAGATATGGTACTGGACGACTTCTTCCTCTCTATCCTGTACAAGCGTTTGCCACAGGATATAAAGGAAACGCTGATCAAGCCCTATATGTCGGAAGACGGCAACCAGCTGCGCTTCAATATCCGTGTATACGAATCGGATCCCGACCTGAAACGCGAGGCGCTGTTGCAGAGAATACGTCAGCACTTGACCACCGAGCTGGGGCTGGCGGAAGAGCAGGTGAACATCACCGGCATGCTGGTGCTGTACAACAATATGCTGCAGAGCCTGTTCCGTTCGCAGATCATGACCATCGGCGTGGTATTCGTGGCCATCCTCGCGATGTTCATGGTCTCTTTCCGTAATATAAAAATGGCCTGCCTGGCGATCGTGCCCAATATGATCGCGGTGGCCATGGTGCTGGGCCTGATGGGCTGGTTGCGGATATCACTTGATATGATGACCATTACCATCGCTGCGATCTGTATTGGTATAGCGGTGGACGACACCATCCATTATGTACACCGTATAACAGAAGAATATGCCGTCGACAGGGACTACTGGGCGGCGGTGAAGCGCAGTCACGCCAGCATTGGTCGTGCCATGTATTACACTACGATTACCATCACGCTCGGCTTTTCCATCCTGGCGCTGTCCAATTTTATCCCCAGCATCTATTTCGGCTTGCTCACAGGTTTCTCGATGCTGGTGGCGTTGATCGCCAATCTTGCATTGCTGCCGTTATTGATTGTACGCATTAAGCCGTTGGGCTGACGTGAGATTTTATTGAGAGGCGGGTGGATTTGGGAAGGGATTAGTGCTTGGCGGCAGGGTGAGTGGCTATGACTGGCTGGGTAATATCAGTTGATTTTCGGATGACACCTTGTTTATGCTTCCTATTCTCCTACATGGACGTATTCACGGCGTTTTCCGCAAGAAGTAACCCGTGTCGGCGGGTTGATTGCCCGACGATAGCTTTTAAGTACGTGCCATTCGTGGCGGAGTGAGTTTTTCTGGCCAACGCTGATTTTGTTAACCAACAATCCCGACGTCACGACCACATGTTGAGCGGCGGGTCATTCATTAACGCGCGCAGGATGTCGCTGCGCGCAACGATACCTATTAATGTATCCATCTCATCGACGATAGGCACGGAGTGAAGATGGTATTCCAGCATGGCCTGTGCAATTCGACGAACATCTGATACCGGATCAGCTGTAATCACATGTTGCGACATGGCATCTGCGACGCGTTTGCCTTCCACGTATCGAACATGACCATCGTCGATAACAATGTACTGCATGAGATCTTCCACCGATAGCATACCGACGATACGTTGTTCCGCACTCAGAACAGGCATCTGACGGAGCCCCTGTTGGTGAAAATAGCGCTGAGCAGCCAGTATTCCCATATCCATGATTACCGTACTGACTGGATACCTCATCAACTGAGAGGCGTGGAATATCGGCTCGCGCCTGTTGAGTCGCAACATCTCACGGTAGGCATGAACCGCGTTGTTGGATACTGGCACGCCACCCGATTCAGCACGGGTAGTACCCGGCGTCGGGCGCTGTTCTCCTTCATAAGTTTTATCGGACGAGCGCGCCCGGCCGCCGTCGTTGATTTTCTCTACCTTGCGAAGATTTTCCAGGGTGTCGCGAAAGCGGCGACCTTGGATATCGTAAATGGCAAACATGACTTGTTAACCTGTCTGGTTGGTTCGCAATGAAGCCATGCAATTGATTCGTTTCTCGCTGCACTGTGGGTTGAGTGATAATAGTAAACTCTCTAAATCGTAGACGCCCATTCTAACGTACAGAAGAAGATGGTCGGAGTTAGATTTAGAAAAAGCGCTACTGTCGACCTTGAACCAGAATATGCGCCGTAGAAATACTCGTAGCGAAAAAGTGTCACGGCGAGGACAGTTTTCTGATGCCCTGAGGCGAACAGTGGACCCTGCGCAACGAAAAAGAATAAAAAGATGAAGCGCTGTGGCGCTTGTGCAGTATGGATACGTTCTACCGCGCGGACTTCTAGCACGAATGTTGCTTGAAGCATTTGGAAATTATGGGCAAGTTGGCTAAGCAGGTTGGACGATCGCCCGCCGATTCATAGCCTTAGCTATAGTCAATGGGGGAGCGTTCAAGATGCGACGCCAAATTGTCCGTAAATCCGAATAAGACAAACTGTAAACGAACATAATCTTGATGTTTCGAGCGCATTTGCTTGAAACATAGACCAATTTGCAACATTGCATGCCTTCCTTCGTGCAACATCCGGGCTAACACGACATTATCACCAGGATCGCGGGAGCGGTTGTAGGCTTTTTGTTTGTAGGCCCGGCTCTGGAGCGAACGACATAGCAATAGCTACGGTTTGAGTAAAGCGCAACCTTGCGGACACCAATCACGCGCCTGGTCCCGTGATCCTGGTAGGAAATACACTATTCAACCACAACAGTGCCAGTCATGCTGGGATGCAGCGCGCAATAGTATTCGTAGGTCCCAGGTTCGTTGAAAGAATGGCTGAATATTGAGCCCCTGCCCATCTGCTCTGAAGAAAGCGAACCTTTGGTGCGACCGGTTACGGTATGCGGCATGGCCGCGTTGTTGACCCAAGTCACCTGTTCACCAGCCGTGACGCGAACAGTTGCGGGTTCGAAACGCATACCGTTAATTGCTACTTTTTTCACGTTCACTTCAGACGCATTCTTGCCAGTATCGCTGTTTTGGGCAGAATCGCTGTTCTGGGCAGAGACAGCACTACTGCTGACCTGCGCAGGATAACCCATTTTGTAGCTGTTTTGCGCAGGATAACCCGATCTGTAGCCGTATCCCGGCGCCATGTAAGGTCGGGGAGGTACACCATACTTATACCTTGGTGGAGCGGGTGGCTGATAGCGGCGGTCGTACTTATAGTACCTGTAATCGCCATACCCGGACTGGCCCGCATTCAGGTTACCGGCCAACGCCGAGAATAGCGCTATGGCTGAAACTGCAGCAGTGGTCGCGAGTACTCGTTTCTGTTTTTGTGGTTTCATCACTGGTCTCCGTTTATTGTCATCAAATTGAATTAGAACTCTGGCAACGGGCATGGTATCGATGTCTATATCAACTTAGGTCTAAAAAGAGTTTCAACTCATACTGTTATCGTCTTCGGTCTTGATCATTAAAATCTGGGTGTTGTCGCCTTACCTGCAGCTGAACTGGGAGCGTTAGTGCATATCTGCAACGTTCCGCGCAGATCTTCTGTTGAAACATTGTCTAGCATGTTATTCGAAACATTAGCTAAAGTCAATAAAATGTCCTGGACAAATGATAGGATTGCCGAGATCGAGCGCCGTGTTTTGCTTGCTAACGATAGTGATTGGTTTTGGTTGTTAAAGTCGCGGCAACGAAGATCGAAAAAGCGGTGCCACTGGGATCGGCAGATTGGACAGGTCGAGACACTAATGAGCCCCGAAGCCCTGGCAGAAAACCCTATTTTGATGTGCACAGCAGTGGCGGCACGTGCCCATATCAGGAATACGATCAGCATAATGAAAGCAAAAATCAACATGTCTCTTATGTGAATACCGCCTTCACGTATGCAATGTCTGAAAACCGGCCGTCTTCCATGTTCAAGCTGGCAAGCTATTTTTACTGCGCGTGTGAGTTTGTAGAATGCGGACACGTTCAGCTCTAACCAGCTCATTTTTTCTATGGCCCCAGATCTTCTTTCTGGCCCGCTTGGCGCTCTCAACATGGTCGATAATCGGTAAAGGATAATCTTTGCCCATGCTGACATCACAACAGGTCTGGTCGAAGTCGGTCATGAGACCGGGTTCATGAATTAACTCTCTGGGTACCGAACCCAGCTCTGGCACCCATTGTTTAATGAAGCGGCCCTCGGGATCATGATCTTTGGATTGCTTGACCGGGTTGTAGATGCGAACGGTATTGATGCCTGTTGTGCCGGCCTGCATTTGAAACTGAGGGTAATGAATCCCGGGCTCGTAGTCCAGGAACAGCTTTGCAAGATGATAAACCCCGGAGCGCCAGTCCTGGTCCAGGTGATGACAGAAAAAGGAAACCAGCATCGCGCGCATGCGAAAATTGATCCAGCCCGTTTTATGCAGACAACGCATACAGGCATCGACGAGAGGGAAACCGGTATGACCTGATTTCCAGGCTTCAATGTAATGGTGGTTCGAACCATGTTCGAGGGATTCGTAGCCGCGATTGATGCAATGGGTTTCGTAGTCACATTCGACTTCGAACTTTTGGATAAAGTGGCAATGCCATTTCAAGCGCGTAAGAATGCCACTGAATGCCTTTTTGTTACAATCATAATTCTGATTTTCTCTGATGTGCTGATAGGCCTGGCGGATGCTCAGGTTTCCCCATGCCAGATACGGCGAGAGTCGACCGCAGGAATAACGGCTTTGCTCCGGTTTGGAAATATTGAGGTGGTAGTTGCTACCCCGTCCGCTGGTGAACGAGTTCAGGTATTTCCATGCGTTTGCTTCTCCCGGCGGCTGAAATTGTTGAGGATAGTTGTGCAGGCTTCGCCTGAACGATTCCGGCAACGGGTAGGGATGGTTTAGCGTATCCATCGTGTTTGTTGAGAAATGGTTTTCGATAAGCGGTTGGCGCATGGTCGTAAACCAGGCCGCATCCCAGCCAACACGGTTGTCTATGCCACGTTCGATACCGTCTCTTTTGAACTCTACCCAATCAATCGAATGTTCCGTCAACAGATGCTTGATCTGTTTATCCCTGTCCCAGGTCAGCCGAACGCCAGTTTCGCGATGGGAAAAAACCGTTTTCAACGGCAGTCGATCGATCAAGTACTTGAAAACCGTGAAAGCATCTTCATGGAAAATCTCGACTCGCCTACCATGTTTTACCAGCCTGCGGTTCATCTCCTCGATCGAATGATAAATAAACTGCCAATGCCGCTGCGAGGAATCCGCATGTTGCATGAGCTGTGGCTCGAACAGATAAACGATCAGGTACGGGCGGCCATCTCGTTCTGCGGCATCCAATGCAGCATGGTCCTGTGTTCGCAGATCACGCTTCAACCAGACGATATTCACCCTCTGATCTACCATGCCTTAATCTCTTTTTTGCAGTGTTTCCAGAACGCAAAGAACGACGGGAAGTAGCCTTGAACTTGAAACATCCATTCGCGTGGGTCCTGCTGACCTTTATAATGGCGATTAAGCGGATGTTCCTTGTAGATGATAGCAACGGGTGAGGCCAGCTTCTGCAGTTGCTCAAACTCTCCACAGAACAGCTGAATGCCGGGGATGTTGTCAGCAAGCTTTAACATGAAATCGATATTCTTCGGCGCAACCGGATACTCGTTGAATAGCGCGGGTTCCAACAACAGGATGCGATTGGCTTTTTCATTTTGCCTCCAGGCTGGATCGAGGTTGTAATAGTTGTAGACAAGTGTTGGGAGCTGCGGGTCGAGCTGGATGGTTCTGTTGTCTGGTAAATCGCACGGCAGTGACAGCTGCAGGCTATGGACAAGGACTGGCGGTGCCTGAATCTGAACCAGCTCGGCATAAGTCCTGTCCAGAAACGTATTTTTCTGATTGCAGTGAAAATACTTGTTGATGTTGTCCTGGTTGGCAAAGTATTTCTTGTTGGCGTTGGATCCCGCCACCCATTGCCAACTCAAGGCGTTGCTCGCCCAGTCTCCGTCCAGCAGATGGTAATACATCCATTGCGCCGGCATCCGCCAATGGCTTTTGCCAATGTTACATGCGACGGCTGCGACGTACATGCGCATGTGATTGTGCATGTACCCGCTTTGGTAGAGCTCCTCGATCGCCTCGTCGATTGCATTGATGCCAGTAGCTGCGTTAACTAGAGCAAGCGGCATCTGCTGATGCGCTACATCCTGTTGTGGCTGCTTCAAATCACTGTTGATCGTATCCCCTTTTGAAACCCAGATCTGTTGCCAGTAGTCTCGCCAGGCCAGTTCCTGGATGAATTTCTCTGTGCGATCAAAAGCAAGCCCCAACCCCAATATTTTTTCGAGGATCATTCGGGTGGAAATGACACCCCTGGAGACGTAAGGAGACAGGCGCGTGACCGCGCCATCGGCAAAATTGCGGGTTTTTGCGTATTTAACCGGATCTACCCTGTCGATTTGGCTCAGGATCTGCCTGTACTCGGTTGCGAACCCGTTGTTTTGTTCTTGTGTCATGGAGTCATGGTTTCTGGCGACGACGTTTGCTTTTGTCAGTGACTGGGTTTTGACTGAGCTTTAGCGGATAAAATCCTCGGAGTTAACAAAACTTCTGATCATCCGCAGATTGATAGCTGCCAGTGTCTGATAAAGCGTGCATGGTTGGTAGGCACGGGGGATGCCGTCGCGAGGGAACTGGCTGTGACGGGTAAACCGAGGGACCACACCCAAGCACAGCATTGATGACTTTTAATAAACCGGGTTATCTATTGGCTGAAGGACTGTATTGGTTAATGTGGGTTTGCCATATCATGGTGGCTTAGTGCACTACCTGATGGGTTGCTATGCTCATGGCCCTAAGCAGGGCTTATTGTGGCCAGAACATACCGTTGACGAGATTTGTGCTGTATCAAGCAAAGAAGCGCTTACCATCCTTGACACAGCTATTAGCTATGGGTGCCAATGGGTTGGTATGAGCTCTTGTATGGTCGAAGAGTTAGAGCAGTTTATCCGCCAGCATCCCCGGTTGCTGGTGTTAACCGGCGTCGGCATCAGTACTGATTCGGGGATACCAGATTACCGCGATGAAAAGGGTGCCTGGAAACTCCAGCAGCCGATGATCTATGCCGAGTTCTGCGGAAGTCACTATGCCAGGCAGCGTTCTTGGGCGAGGTCCGCTTTGGGCTGGCCACGGTTTGCCTCTGGAGGAAATGTCGGCGGCAGGGAAGCCGCCGTCGAGCCTACACGGACGTATTCACGGCGTTTTCCGCAAGAAGAAACCCGTGTCGGCGGGTCGATTGCCCGACGATAGCGGTTAGGAAAGCGCCATTTGGGTCAAAGAAAAAACTCAAGCATACTGGTGGTGCGAATGATGGACTATCGACGAAGCGCTTCAGGGAGGACCCACGGCGCGAGTATTCAGGATTTGTTTTCCTGGTATACCTCTCCACCTCGTACAGCGGGGAAATAACCGGCAAACTGGTTTTGCCTCAGACGAAGATTTCGCGGCAGTAGTCAGACAGTCGGCGATAGCCAATCACTCAGCCCGAACCACGAGATCCGGCGCGTGCCGGGGTGTCAAAGCAGACCGTTTATTCGCACTTCAAAAATAATGAGGATCTGTTTCGGACCTGCATTAAAAACAAGGTCGAGCCTTTTGGATTTCAGGAAGAAGAAATGGCGGCACATCCAAGTGACGCACGGAAATTCTGAAAAAATCAGAGCTTACCCAAGCTGCCGCGTCAGTGTTCCGCCTTACTGAAGTGTTAGCTTGCTATTGCTTCATGCACTCAAGATAAATGGCGTCCATTGGAAAACCTTCCACAGGTACTACCAAGCATCGATTTACTATAAATCCGACACTTTCCGCAATTTCTATAAGCTCGTTACTGCTATACCGCAATGCCACGATATCCGATTCTTCACCGTAGTCTATTGCCCCATTACCCTCCCAAGCTGCTAGCAGCAAATGGCCGCTATGTACCAAGACACGATACCATTCGAGCATTGACTCGCGAATATCATCAATGTCCAGGTGATGAATCGCAAAGAAATTTATAACCGCCGCGACAGATCCTGAAGAAATGTTGGGGAGAGCTCGCATTTCCCCAACAACTACTGAACCCTCCTCACCAATTAGCGTTTTTGCTATTTCAACCATTCGCGGTGAGATATCAATTCCTATTACTGACCGGTTTGAATCATAATTCGATCTGAACATCGCGAGCATATGTCCTGACCCACATGCGGTATCGAGTAACGCACCTGGAATATCCGAGATGTTCTCATGAAGCCGCCCTAGCAAATCCTTGTAAACAGGTAGATCTATCTCTTTGTCCATCATTTCAGCGTATGAGTCAGCGTTGGCCTCATACATATTGCGAACATTATTCCAAGATGATGGCTTCATTACGTTTATTGCAACCGAACGTTTGAGTTATCCTGGCGGTGCGGTATTCGCGCCGTAAGGGTTGGATGATTTGTTAGGGAACAATACCACTAACTGAGAACTTTTGGGTAGAGTTGCCATAGGGAATAGTCTAGCCCGCATGGCCATGCCGCACCGTACCCTCTACAATATGACAGACGAGCGTCGCGAGGCGATCATTCATGATGCGTAATGCTTCCTTGACCGGCTGGATTGAACTTGTCCTATGCCAGGCGGTGTACACGTGAGAGCGCAAGGCATCGCCGATGTCATCGTAATCGGCGCCGGTATGGCCGGGCTGAGCGCAGCCGTACGCCTGAAATCGGCTGATGTTGACGTGCTTGTTGTCGACAAGGCACGCGGTGTGGGCGGTCGCATGGCCAGTCGGCGCATTGGCGATGCAAGCTTTGATCACGGCGCCCAGTTCATTACGGCAGAGGATCGACAGTTTGCCGCCGCACTGGCGTCGTGGGAACAAGCGGGCGTTGCCAGATCCTGTTTTCAATCCGAAACAAACGTATTAACCGAAACCCCCTGCTGGTATGGTACACCGGCGATGACGGCGATTGCCAAACACCTCGCGGCTGGCATCGAGACTCGCCTGGAACAGCGCGTATGCAAGCTGCAACGCGAGGGTACGCACTGGAAAGTTGCAACGATTGAAAGCGCCCGCATGGCGGCGAAAGGCGTGCTGTTAACGCCTCCGGTGCCGCAGAGCCTGATGTTGCTTGAAGCAAGCAGCATCCGTCTACGGGCGGCCTTGCAGACAGAACTAGAAGCCATTGACTACAGGCGCTGTATC
>JABDQW010000267.1 GCA_013042055.1 Gammaproteobacteria bacterium
TTGTACGCGACTATATCCTGAAGAACAAAAATAAGGACGACGACGTACTCAAGCTCAAAAAGATCAACCATCCCAAACTGGTGGGCGTGACGAAGGATCCGGGTATCGCCGATTATCCGGGCGTGGCATCTTGAAATGTAGCCGCGAAGCACGCAAAAAGCGCGAACGTAATTTGGGTACTAACACTTAATATGCATTCAACACTTTCGCGTACTTCGCGTGATTCGCGGCTAAAAAAATCTGGTTTTTCTAGGTATCCAGCATTCTGCGCATACGATATCAATTACTGAGATCCACCATCTCCATCATCTGCGGTGCAAGCTCGTCTGCTATCTCTTTGATCAGGCCACCGTAGATCATGCCCAGCATTTCCATGTTCATGAGCGAGATGTAGGTTTTGCCATCGGATTTCTCATAAACGGCAATCGTACACGGCATCATCGTCGTCAACAGCTTGTACTCATCGTGAACCAGCATTTTCGCCGCTGCCGCAGGTTCGCACATTTTTAATACCTTATTTTTACCGATATCGGTACCGGTAACTTTCATCAGGTTTTTCTGGAAATTGACTTTCCACTTGCTGGGCACTTTCCATCCGGCGTACTTGGCGTTCTCCTCGAGTTTGATCATGGTCTCGTCAAAACCAAGCGGGCTTTCGACCTCGATCAGCATGTACGACCCGATCGACTGCCCAAGCATCTGATGAACCGAGGGTATGAATAGCACACCAATACCAGCAGCGATGCCAATGATAAAAGCCACGATGATCTTCATTTTCATTACCTCTTCAAAACGTCATGTTGTGTTTAACCTAGATTCCGCAGTTGATCGCTATTACTTCTAGTCAACTCTATGATTATTCGAAAAGTTATGTAGTATTTGACGTTCACCCAACGGGTGAGTCGCTACACAGTTTATCACCGCCCCTCTAGCGCCATGGCGGCGTTGCAACTCTTGCCAAGGACGACGGCCATTAGCTGCAAGTCGCGCCTTGCCCTGACGCTAGAGGTGCAGCGCTAAAGCTGTGTTCAACTGCGGAATCTAGGTTTAAGCAAGCCGCACACGCGCTTTTACAACCAGCGATGCTTCTCTCGAGTCATGGTTGTCCGGATGGAGCGAAGTTGAAATACATCTTCTCGTCTGGTAACCGATAGCTCCAGGCTAGTCCACGGTTCTTCCAACCGTTAACGACGCGTTTACCCTGATCCGGGCCCTGCTTCGCTTTGATACCTTCGAAGCCTTCTACCTGGAAATAAACCCTACGGTAATCGGCGGCGTACAATTCATCGGCCGCGAGTGGCGAGCGCGAGCCAGAAGCGCACATCACGATGATCGCGACTCTTTTATCCTTGTTTTTGGACGCAATTAGATTATCGACAGCTTGGACAAAATCGAAGTTATGTAGCTTGCGGTAGCTACCATGAACACCATCTTGTTTCAGCTTCCATTCGTCGCTGAAGATTTTTATTGGGATATTGGCATCAGCGATGTCGGCAAAACCGACAAACTGAATTTCGGCGCGCGTCCTGACATCGATCAACAAAACATCCTCAGGGTTGGCGGCTTTCATATCATAAGCCTCCTGCGCACTCAGATACAGATCAAAAGACGTGTGCCACCGCTCCTTGACTTCAGACTTGTCCAATGCCAGCGCAGCTGGAGCGCTGCCGGCCAATACGAACATTGTAGTAAATACGATTAGGATGCGCTCGACCGTATTTGCCGCCATGATGGCGATCATCGGCTAGCCCGCATTTCTCACCAGGATCACGGGAGCAGGTGCCGGGTTCGTGTTCGTAAGCGCCGCCTGGTGAGAAATGCGGGCTAGGCCAGAGTGGGCGTTGACAGCTTCGACTCTTTGCGAACAGGTCGCATAGCAAAAGGGTCCGCCTAAGCGGACCCTTTATTACAGTCAGCTGAAACGATATCAGGCTCCAAATGCATCGTGGACGATGTTATCGAACCAGCTGTAGGCGTACTGGACTTCACGGGCACGATCGTCAGGAGTACTTTCCAGGCTGGTCAGGCCGCCTGAGCCTGCAACCTTGGCGACTTTGCCATCGACGAAGTTGTATACCATGGCGACCGAAATACCATCATCTGGCGCGACAATACTGTAGCAGGTATTGACCCAGGACGGTGTACCCGGCTCACGGCCGTTGACCAGCTCGACGATGGCGGCCGCAGTCACTTTGGCCTCGGAATTGGCAGCGTAGCCTGATTTCGGTAACGGTTTCTGGATGGCCGCGTCACCGATGACGTGGATGCCCTTGTGGATGGTCGACTCGAAGGTCTTGTGAACAACCGGACACCAACCACTGTCATCGGCCAAACCCGCCGTTAGCGCGATAGCACCGGCTTGCTGTGCAGGAATGATATTGAAAACATCCGCCTTCAGGGTGGTGCCTTCACCGGTTTTAACAACGCCTCCGGTCACATCCGTAATACCACCATCGGTGTCAAAGGATGACACCCATTCGAGGTTGTCCTTGTAATAACGATCGAATGCCTGCATGAATAGTTTCTGCTTGGAAAACGCTTCCTTGGCGTCCACGATCATCACTTTGGATTTCGGTTTGTTGTTTTTCAGATAGTTGGCTATCTGGCAGGCGCGCTCGTACGGTCCCGGCGGGCAGCGGAATGGATTTGGCGGCGCGGCGATGACCACGGTGCCACCATCAGCCATGGCCTCCAACTGCTTGCGCAGAAGCATCGTTTGATCGCCGGCTTTCCAGGCATGCGGCATTTTCTGCATAGCCGCATCGTCATAACCGGCGATGTTGTCACGGAAGGAAATACCCGGTGCAACCACACAGCGGTCATACTTGAACGAGTCGCCTCCTTTGGTGGTGACTGTGCGGGCGCCGGCGTCGATGCCGGTGACCATGTCGTGCACGACTTTAACGCCGTGCTTCTTCAGGCCATCGTATCCAAACTTGATGGAATCGATCTTGCGGGCACCACCCAGGACTTCGTTACTCAGGTAACAGGTGTAGTAATGCTTGTTCGGTTCGATCAATGTGACTTCAACGCTATCATCTGCCATACGAATGTACTTGGCACAAGTCGCACCACCGGTACCGCCGCCGACGATGACGACTTTTTTCGAAGCAGCCGATCCGATACTGGGGATTCCGAGCGTACTAACGGCAGCAGTCGTGCCAGCGATCTTGATAAAATCTCTGCGATTCAACTTTTTCATGTTTTATCCCTCTTACTTCTGGCTGGCAAAGAATTGCAGCACGGATTCGATTTCTTCGTCATTCAGCTTTTCGACCTTCTTTTTCATTTTCTTGGTCATCTCGCTACGACCAGACCTGTAGTCGACCATGGTGAATTGCAGGTAGGGTAGCCATTGCCCACCCAGAATACCGGAATCGTCTTCGGCTAAGGTACCGTTCTCATCGTGGCACTTGCTGCAGTTTTTCTTGTAGAGTTTGGAGCCGGCCTCGATCTTGGCGGAATCGAACGTCTGTTTCTCGGCCGCGCTCTCGAACGGCAAAGCGGCATAGTAATCCGCCATCAACGCGATCTCTTCGTCAGTATAACCCTTCGCAATTCGATTCATGATGGTTGCGTGGCGATCACCGCTTTTATATCCCTCCATGACCTCTTTCAGATACTCAGCGGACTTGCCTGCAATCGTGGGTGATGCAGGTCCTACACTGATACCGTTGGTACCGTGACAACCGGCACAGGTGTTTGCCAGCATACTTGCGCTGGGTGCGGCCATAAGAGCCGAACTTCCAAACAACAAGAATGAACCCAATAACATGGCATGCGATTTTTTAGCAGGCATGTTGTGTCTCCTCTTTTTCCGTTGTTAAACAATTCAAATGAATTGGATCGAAGCACACGCTATGGTGCTTCAACCCCGATGGACTCATAACAAGCCTATCGATCGTGTATATGCCACCTGTTCAGTCGACTGGTTACAATATGCTAGTCCACCGAAATGAGTCGCTTTAGTCTCACCACTCTAATAATTATTGCCGTGCGCGTCAAAGGCTTCATAGTTTTTTTTATGTTTTTTCTCAGACAATCCGACCGATAGCACTTTTCTATGCCAGATTGTCAGCTTTTTGTCTGCTCCCTAAGCAACTTTTTCATTATATATCAGTATATTATGATTTAGCTGTATGATTGAAAAAGTTGTATTAACTGTTGCTATGAAAAACCGAGCACCCCAGTTGAATGGATTTTTTACTCGTGTTTATAACCAATCGGCAATAAGCTGCTGTATATCAGAAATCTTCATGGGCACTTGCTTGTAAACGCAATGCATTCATGACGACGATCAATGAACTCAGCGACATGCCGATCGCTGCACCCCATGGCGGAATATAACCGGCGGCTGCAAAAGGCACCGCGATCAGGTTATAACCACCGGCCCAGGCAAAGTTTTGCAGGATATTGCGCCGCGTACGCTGCGCCAGCTCACGCGCATCCGCTAATACACTGATGCTATCCCCGAGAATCAGGAAATCGCTGCTGACATTGGCAAGGTCGGTTGCATCCGAGAACGACAGCGATACATCGGCGGCCGCAAGCGTGGGTGCGTCATTGATGCCATCGCCGAACATTGCTATGCGTTTCCCTTGGCGCTGGTAACTGCGTGTCCAGGCGAGTTTGTCCTGAGGGGACATGCCACCGTGACAATCGCCGATACCCAGCCGTTGGCATAACTGCGTGACGCTTTGCTGCGCATCGCCGCTGAGTACCAACAATTGTTTGACACCCAAACGCGAGAGCCGGGCAAACATGTCATTGATACCCGGCCGTCGCGGATCATCAAAGCTAACGATAGCCTGTACGCCGTCCGAGTTCGACAACAGCGAAACCAACTGCCCGTTAGATCGGCATTGATCGATCAGAGCACGAGTATCGGCTGGCAGCGATTGTTGCTGCGAAACAAACGCCGGCTTACCCAGTCGCCATTCTTGATCGTTTATCCTGGCGATGGTACCGGCACCGGGCACATTGGTTCTATTTGACGTTATCATCCCTGGCTCCGGCGTATGCTGTCGCACCGCTTTCGCAACCGGATGCTCCGAGTCGGCCGACAAGGCGGCTGCGTAGCGCATCGCTTCCTGATACTCGAGACTGCCGGTAGCGTAGACATCAGACACAACTGGACGTCCTAACGTCAGCGTACCCGTTTTGTCGAAGGCGAAGACGTCGCACTTGGCCAGACCGTCCAGCGCACGCATGCGCAACGGCAGTACACCGATTTCCACGAAGCGACCCGCACTTACGGCGAGCGCCACGGGTGTGGCCAGTGCCAGTGCACAGGGACACGTGACGATTAACACCGCGATCGTGCTGGAGAGCCAGACATCCGGTTGCACCTGCAGCCAGTACCCAGCTGTCGCAGCAGCAATCACCAAGATCACCGCGACGAACCAGCCGGCAGCCTGTTCAGCAAGCTTTGCGTAGCGCGGCCGCTGCTCCAGACCGTGCTCGACCAGCTGTTGGATCTCGCTCAATGTCGACGCTTGCAGTGTCTTAGTCACACGGATGAAGACAGGCTGATCGCCATTGACCGCACCAGCAACGACATGATCACCGTGGCGCCTGAGCACGGAATGCGGTTCACCCGTGATCAACGACTCATCAAAACTGCTGGCGCCGCTACTGATGGTGCCATCGACCGGTACGGTCTCACCCGGCACCAACCGAATCAAATCGCCCGGCAGCAGTTCTTCGACCGCGGTGTCGGAACGCGTACCATCGTCATCGACACGTTGCGCGGTTTTTGGCGTAATTCGGCTCAACCGATCGAGATGGTTCGCTGCCTTGAGTTTGCCACCGAGCTCATAGCGCCGCGCCAGCAGCAGGAAGAAAACGAACATCGCGATCGAATCAAAATAGACTTCGCCGCGACCGCTGATGGTGGTATAAAGACTGCCGGCATACGCTGCCGACAAGCCAAGCACGACCGGAATATCCATGCCCAGACGCCGGTTACGTAAGTCGCCCCAGGCGCCGGCAAAGAACTCCTGCCCTGAATAAGCCAGGATCAGCGTGACCAGCATCACGCTGGTCCAGCGACCGATACTGATCCATAGCGGCAGCCCACCCGACGGATCCGGTTCAGCCATGAAATACGTCGCCAGTGAAAAATTCATCACCAGCATGCCGACAGCACCAGCAAAGATCAATTTCTCGGTGCTGCGGCGCTTGCGCAATTTTTGCAGTAATTCATTGCGCGAGGCATCGTAGGGATGGGCGATATAGCCGATATCGGTTATTGCCGTCAGGATCTGGCTGAGTCTGATGCTATCGGTTTGCCAGCGAACGCGAGCCCGTTGCGTAATATCGTCGATATGCACATCGATCACCCCAGGCAGACTGCGCAGGTGTTTCTCGTTCAACCACAAACAGGCGGGGCAGCGAATATTCTCCAGCAGCAAGGTCGCTTCGCTCCAATCCTGTTGTTGTGAGACAAAACCTTGCTGGATTTCGGGCCGATCGTATAACGTGACCCGCTCTAAAAAATCAGGGATGACCTGTTGATTGGCCGAAACGGCCTCGTCGGTACGGTGTTGGTAGTAGTCGCCGAGCCCGGCATCGATGATCGCCTTGCAGACGGCCTGGCAACCATGGCAGCAGAACTCGCGCTGTTTGCCGTCGACTTCGAGGACTGGCGGCGCCTGGTTATCAGGCACCGCCAGTCCACAGTGAAAACAGCTACCCAAGCGTGACTAATCCAGATTCGGTATAAAGCCGGTCGGAAGGAGTAGTTTGTGCCCTACTAATCTTCTTCGTCTTCTTCGTCCTCATCTTCGGGCGGCAGATATAACGCGTAGTAGTCGGCCAGCGCCTCGATCTCAGCTTCAGTCAGGCGAGCGCTGACATCACGCATGCGGCCATAGACATCGTTTTCACGATCGCCGTCTTTGAACTCGGTCATACTATCAACCAGGTAGTTCTTGTGCTGCCCAGCAATCGCAGGGTGATCAAACTGACCGCCGTCACCGTTTCTGCCGTGACAGGCAGCGCAAGCCTTGAGCAACCGCGTGGGATCGCCGTGGAAAACCAGCTTTCTGACTTCATCGGTCAGCACGCGATTAGGATTGGCCTCCGCCGGCTCCAGCGAGGCGTACCAGGCGGCGAGTTCAGCCAGTTGCTTATCGTCAAGATCCTTGACCGACTTGTACATATCTCGCTCATCGCGTGACTTGTCCTGGTAATCCTTGAGCTGCTTGAAGATATACGAAGCGCTCATACCCGCAATATTGATATCGTCTTCATCATCCGAGATGCCGGCATCGCCGTGACATTTTTTACATTTGATTTCTTTGGACAAGGCTTCGCCAGCAGCC
>JABDQW010000087.1 GCA_013042055.1 Gammaproteobacteria bacterium
CATAGCCATAGCTACGGTTTGAGTGAAGAGCAAGCTTACGGACACGAAGACTCGCCTGAACCGTGATAGGCATGCTCGAATAACACACTGTACTTTTGATCATCCCAACTTGTCTCTTAATAGCAAATGCCTTAGCAGTGTTCTACGCCGCCTGGTGAGAAATGCGGGTTAGACACGGGGGAAATATCCCATGCGGTGTCATGCGCATAGCGCACTCTCATCTACCGCTAATCAACGCGCCTGCAGCCAGTAGAAACGATACGATGGTATCACCAACGCGTTCTTGAACATCGCCGGTTTTTCGCCGCTATAGAGGTCATATAGCTGCGTTTGCTGCACGAAACCCGTCGGGATAATGTCATCGATCTCCATGTGTTGAGGACGTGCATCGAAGTTACCGACGATAAGCACCCTGTCGCTAACATGATGAGGATCAATGCGGCAGAACGAGAACAGATGTGGATTACCGCTGTCACGCAGTTCACGGTTGTTGAAATCAGCGAAAGCAGGCGTTTCCTTACGCACTGCGATCATTTTTTTCAGCGCCTGGAATATTCGGTTTTCGATCGTGTTGTGCTTGTTTCGCAGTTCGGCCTTTTCCCAGTCAAAGGTCGGACGATGCATCCAACGCGTGTCACCTGACTTGCGTTCATCCTCGACGTATCGGTAATCATTGGTGGTGCCTATCTCATCACCGTAGTAGAGTAGCGGTATACCACCGAATGACATGATCATGCCATGCAACAGGATGATGACTTTGATGGCGTCGTCGATTTCCTTTGGATCGCCCCGCTCTAACGCGACTTCGAGACCTACCAATGAGGCCAGTGATCCGGAAATGCGTGCATCACCGGTCTTGGCGTTATGCCCAAAGGGCATACCACGCGCAAAGGAGTCCGCATACTGGCCGGTAAAATAATCGATCAGGTAACGCCGGTGGGGTATTGGGTCGTAGCCTGCGAGCCGGATGTCAGTATCGTCGAAACCCAGGCCAATATCATCGTGGCAACGAATGTAGTTCAACCAAGTTGCCCGCTCGAGCTTGTCGGGCAGACTTTTTATCCCCTGGTTCAACAGCCGGGCGCTCTTTGTCGCAACCGCATCCCAGAGCAGCGCCATGAAGGTGGCGTTGTAGGCAACTTCACACTCCTTCGCGTTGATCGCATCCTCACCAAAATATTTAGCAACCTCCACTGGCGCAACAATGGCTTCTGCGATGAACAGCACGCCGGGCGCTGTCACCTGGCAGCAGTCTTTCATCAATTGCAGTATCAGGTGCGCTTCACGCTCGTTCTGACAGGTGCTGCCAATTTTTTTCCACAAGAACGCAACCGCATCCAGGCGCACGATATCGGCACCATGGTTGGCCCAGAACAGAATGATGTCCATCATTTCGATGAACACCGCCGGATTGTTGTAGTTCAGGTCCCACTGGTAATGCTTGAATACCGTCATTACCCATTTATCCATACCCTCGATCCAGGTGAAATTACCCGGCGCGGTATCCGGGAAAATCTCTGGCATGGTTTGTTCGAACATATCGGGTATTTCACGATTCGGAAAAACATAATAATAATCTTGATACCTTTCCTCACCCTGCTTTGCTCTTAGCGCCCACTCGTGTTCATCGGATGTATGATTGAGCACGACATCGAGTGTCAGCAGGATATCCCGTTGTCTTAGCTCCTGAGCCAGATTATCCAGGTCTTCCATAGCTCCGACACGTTGATCGATCTCTCGATAATTACTGACCGCATAGCCACCATCGCTGTGTCTACTGGGACAGGCCATGATCGGCATGACATGTACCATGTTGACGCCCAGATCCTGAAAATAGGGCACTTTGCCAGTGAGGGTTTTCAGATCGCCAGCAAAACCATCGCTGTACAGTGCCATACCGGCCCATTGCTGGTTTAGAAACCAGTTATGATCACGTTCACGCTCGATATCTAAATGCTTGAGTGCATCCGGACGCAGGATGTATTGACGCGCCATGGTTTCGACCAGCCGCTGCGCCTGCTGCCTGAAATCATCACGGTCGCCGTACAGATAGTGGAACAGCGTGTAGATTGAAAAGAAGTTGGCGCCCAGCCGGGTATAAAAGTGACGTATGTTTTCACTTTTTATATCCGGCTTCAACTCCGTCATTATGTCATTGAGTAATGAGTGCGATACCTGTTCGTACATTGCCGTTAATTAAGCTTGATAAGCGTCGGTCTGGCGCGAAATGCGTAACCGTAGCTACGGTTTGAGTGAAGAGATCGTAGGGTGCGCCGTGCGCACCAAGAATCTTGTGTTTGGTAGCCCGTTCTGGTGCGCACGGCGCACCCTACGAATTTGCACAGACGAAGACCAGACTGAACCGTGGTAGGCATGCTAAGGCTATAGCCCCCAGTCTGTTATCAATGCCCGGTAGAAATCGCGGTCATGCACAGTTGCCCCCTGTTTTCCCACGATCATTGATGCAAATGCCTGCGCTCGCTGAAGTGTCTGTTCGAGTGGCCATTCGGAAATTAAACCCGTGATCAGCACTGAGGTAAAAGCATCACCAGCCCCCACTGTGTCAATCACTCTGAGTTTTTGCGCAGGTGACACCGCGGCAGACCGGCCATCGTCGGTGACTGCAATAGCGCCCTTGTCGCCGAGGGTAACCACCAGACCACTAAGCGCGTGTGAACGCATGAAATCCTCAGCCTGTTCTTCCACGTCACCATCACCGTTCCCCAGTTGTTTCAACTCATCCTGATTGAGCTTGACCCAATCGGCCTCAGCAACCAGTTGCAGCACATAGCGTCTATCCCACCACGGATCACGCAGGTTGACATCCATGAACAGCGCACCCATTCGCTGCGCTTTCAACGCCTGAAAGCTTGCTCGCGATACCGGATTGCGCAGAGCCAGTGTGCCGTGATAGAGCAGGCTTTTTTCAGGCATGCCAGGCAACGAGGCTGCATCGATGTAATCATAGGCACGATGCTCCACGATGCTGTATCTTGGCTCATCATTGATGAACGAGATATCGACGCTGCCGGTGGGATGTAATGGATCGCGCTGCAATCCTGTCAACGACATGGTCCAGTCTATCATTGCGGATTCGACTTGTTCACCGAGTTCATCGTTACCGATACGTGAGATCACCAGCGGCGACATGCCAAATGCCTGCAGATGCCAGGCGACGTTGAAGGGCGCGCCACCCAATACCGAGTTACCGTCGGGAAAACAGTCGAACAACACTTCACCGAAGATCAGTGGGGTCGCATGCGCGCTGTCAGTCATGCGCCAGTTCCAGTTGCTCCATGACTTCAGGGAGATAAAACGCTATACCTTCGAGCACACCCGCCGCATAATAACCATTCATTCCAAGAAAACCACCACGCGCAAAATAAATGGCATCCATCTGTCCCAGATTCAACGCCTGCTGCTGGGCGCAGTGGCGAACCTCATTGCTGGCATTAGCGACCAGAATTGACTTGATCGGACTGGTCAACACCGCCAGGTCGTTTCCACTATCACCCGCGAAGACCGTATTCGACAGACCGAAACCGAGCAGGTCCATCAGAAACTCGATCGCATGCCGCTTGCTGGCATTTGCCGGCAAAACATCGAGCAAGCCCATATCATCGACCTCGTCCACGCTCCAGATCAAGCTAGCCTTGATCTGATTTTCATAAAGGATATCGTGCATTGCTGACATGATCGCCTGATGATTGGCATCCAACGGCAGATAATAACTGAGCTTGAATGTGTTTTGTTTGGATGCTTCCTGCAGGCTCAATTGCGGAAGCCCGCTAAAGAGCAAACGCATATCATCATGCTTACGATCTAGCCAATCCGCTGCGATCATTCGATCCCAGTCATCCAACTGCTGCCAGTCACTGTTTTTAATTTGAAATATGGTCGAACCAACATCAGCAATGACATAAGAAGGAAGCGGTAGATGATAGTCGGTGACGGCTTCCTCCACCAGGCGCCGGTCACGTCCGGTCACATAGACAAGCAGAATATCCGGCGATGCCACCAGCTCGTTGAACTTGTCTCGTGCGCCTGCCGATTCCGGCAAGGGTCCATTTGGCATCAGGGTTCGGTCCAGGTCGGTACACAAAAGTAAATGGGTAGACATTAAAGGTTAACCTTGCAGTCACGAAAAAAGTCATAATGTTCAATCGCCTGCAGTATCCCTGACGCAAACGGTTTGTCAGCGTAATAGATGTTCTCGGCGTCCGTTAACTCAGAGAGCTCTTCATGATGGCGGTTGGCGACAACGACGGCTTTGGCATTACCCCTCATCATATCCTCATCCGCACCTGACCCGCCGGCAGCCAGTATGTGTTCCAGCGGTATGCCCCACATCTCGGCAAACCAGCGCAGCGCGAACCCTTTCGACGCTCTGGCAGGGACAATATCGAGATACTGCCCGAATGCCAGCACGACATTGACGGTCTGCTCAAATTGATGTAACCGATGAATGATATCATTCACATCAGGCGCGATGGCAGCATCGTAATAATAACTGATCTTGTATTTACTCTGTTCCGGTCTAGGTTGCAGCACCAATCCCGGCAGTTCATCAAGCGCGCGCATCACAGCCCGGCGTTTCCACATATGGTCAATATGATTCGACCACGCGGTGTCGTGCGTCAGGCCCGGCATATAGTACATCTCGGTGCCAAGACTGGTAATCAAAACGTCGGGTAAGGGTATGTGATACTTCTTCAGAACCTTTAATGCTGAATCCAGCCGGCGGCCAGTAGCAATACCAAATGTGGTGCATCGTCTGTTTTCCTGAATCACGCGAACGAACTCCTTCAATGATTCGGGATTGCCGAGCAGGTTCTGATCGAGGTCAGTGAAGAGGGCACGATCGTGGTACAGCATCGGGCGGCGCTTCAGCTCCATTCTGGTCAACGGCTCGCTCTTGTCAACCACGGGCTGAATCGTTTTCAGGTATTTTTCGGCATGCGCCTGCCATGAATAGTGCTCACGCACACCCTTGATACCATTGTGTACGAGCCGCTTCCAGTTATCCCGGTCTTCAAGCACTTTCAGTAAGGTGGTTGCCATCGCTGCCTTGTCCAGCGGATCGATCAAATAACCGTTATGGCAGTTGTTGATGATATCGATCGGGCCACCGTCTTCAGTCGCTACGATGGGCAATCCCGATGCCGCCGCTTCGATCAGCGTCAGTCCGAATGGTTCCGTTAATGCAGGATTGACAAAGACGCCTCCTGATGCTGCCGCCAATCGATAGATCACTGGCACTTCGTCGGGGCGATGATGTTTCGGATAGGCTACCTTGCCGTAGAGATCATACGAATCAATGCTGATAAAGATTTCGGCAAGCACTTCCTGCGCACCCGTCTCCATATCACTGATGTCATCGCGGTTGCCGGCAATGATGACCAGGTTTGCGAGCTGTTTGAGCTCTTCGGACTCGCCATAGGCCTCGACCAGAGTATTGATGTTTTTTCTTTGATCAGGCCGCGATAAGGCCAGGATAATCGGCTTATCCGGTTCCTGCAAAAAACGCGAGATATCCTTGAAAATCGCACTGTTGTGCTGATCCCCGTCTGGGGGGAAAAACAGGTCGAGATCCGTTCCCGGTGGTACGACTCGCATATTTTCCGGCTGGTAATAGTCATACAGCCCGTACTGATCGAAGATTTCCTGGTTGGTACTGGTAATAACGCGTTCTGCCACGCCGAGGGTTTCCTCTTCGGCATTGATGCGCCGCGAAATGTTGTATCGCTGTTCTATGGTATCGCGTTTCATACCGCTGGCGAGGAGGCGTTTGCGTTTAATTCGCCCCAGCGAGTGGCCGGTGTGGATCAGAGGGATATTGAGTTGGTGTGATAAACGGGTACCGACGTAGCCAGCATCGGCGTAATGGCTGTGGATGATATCAGGTAAGCGCGTCTGGCTGTTGAGGTAGTCGAGCGCGTTGTCCGCAAAGCTATCGAGCGAATCCCACAAAGCCTCTTTGGGTAAATAACCCGGCTCGCCACAGTCGATACGAACGATTCGGGTCTTGTCCGATAATTGTTCGATAACCTCGGCATAATCCTCACTGACATTGGCATCGACAACACGTCGAGTCAGCAAGTCCGCTTGCATCACTTCCGAACGCGCGCCCAGGGCACCCAGCAGTTCGACGACATATTTGATCTGACCACCGGTATCGGCATCTCGACCGAGCTCCAGGTCCTGTCCCCGAAGCAGACCATGAATACTGAGCAGAAGAATGTATAGACTGCCATCGTTGCTGTTGCTGTTGGTGTTGGTGTTCAATTTGAATCCTCAGTCTGACCCAAAGCCGCTGCCTGATCAATAAACCAATGCGCTTCACCAATCAGACTGATGGGTAACGTGTCGCCCTGCTCGACCCGCGTCAATGCGTCATGTTTGTTTGCGCCCGTCACCAATACTATACGCTGGCCAGCCTTTTGTAAGCTTACCATACCCAAGGAAACCCGCTCCTTTGGTGGTTTGGGCGCATCATAGACGGGAACGGCAGCACGCTCATCTGTCACCGCGGCGTTGCCAGGAAACAGACTGGCCGTGTGTCCGTCCTCTCCCATACCAAGCAGTACAATGTCCAGGTAGCCGAGCTCATTGATCAGTCCTGTATAGCGTTGCGCTGCCAGCTCGGGCCCCAGTTCTGCCGGAATCGGGTGGAAGTTATCGGCTGGCGCATCGATTCTGGACCAGAGCTTTTGTACGATCATCGTGTCATTGCGCTCCTCATGTGCAACCGGGAAACAGCGTTCATCACCCAGATAGACGTGTATGTTGTGCCATGGCAGCGGTTGGCTAGAAACAAGCTCAAGGCAGCGCCCCGGGGTGGTACCTCCAGGTAAAGCGATATGACAACGTCCCTTCTGGCCAATACAAGTGATAATTTGATCTGTCAGGTAAGCTGCTGCTGCGCGAGCCAGTGCTTCCGTATCCGCGTAAATCGCTGCTTGCCGCATGATCAAATGGGTTTATGCCAGCCACAGGCGCAGTCGCTGGCGAGTCCATCCATCGCAGGGATATTCCAGGTGCCCGCGCGGTAACGTTCAATTGAAACGCGGTCTTTCCAGGCCTCCAGAATAGGTTCGACGATCTCCCATGACTCCTCGACCTCGTCCGAGCGAGAGAACAGCGTACCGTCACCGGTTAGCACATCGTGCATCAACACCTCGTAGGCATCGGCCACGGCGGTTGCATCATCCGCATAGGGTGCGCGCATGACCATTTCTTCGTTATCTGTCGTCAAACCAGTTTTTTTCGCATTGAGCCGCAGTACCACCCGCCCATCCGGCTGCAAGCGAAATATCAAGGCGTTTGGTGCCGGTATCGAAGCGTGACTGTCGAATAGGTTGAAAGGGGGTTTACGGAAACGGATCACCACTTCGGACGCACGTTTTTCTAGACGTTTGCCGGACCAGAGTACGAACGGCACGCCTTGCCAGCGCCAATTATCGATATAAAAGCGCACAGCAGCGAACGTTTCGGTAACCGAATCCGGTGACACGCCCTCTTCGGCAACATAAGCAGGTGCATTTTCTCCATTGATGCTACCCGAAGCGTATTGCGCGGCAATCGTCTGCTGTTTGACAAGCTCAGGATCAAAACGGCGTACTGCCCGCAGTACTTTCATTTTTTCATCGCGTACTGCATCTGCTGTAAATTCTACCGGAGGCTCCATCGCTACCAAGGTCATCACCTGCATCAAGTGACTCTGTATCATGTCCCTGAGCGCGCCGGAATGCTCATAGTATTTAGCACGGTATTCGATTCCCAGCGTTTCAGATACCGATATCTGGATATGATCGATATAGTTTCGGTTCCACAAGGGTTCCATTATGCTGTTGGCAAAGCGGTAAACCAGCAGATTCTGCACGCTTTCCTTGCCAAGGTAGTGATCGATCCGATAGATCTGCCTCTCGTGAAATACCGACTGCAATTCGTTATTGAGCTCGCGCGCAGACTGCAAATTCATACCGAAGGGTTTCTCGATGACCAGTCTGCGATAACCTTGTTCTTCTTCCACCAGACCGACATGCTCCAGACCATTGGCGACTCGACCGTACCACTCGGGGGGAATCGCACAGTAGAACATGGCGTTTTTCCTACCCTCCAGCGTTTCCAGCGCATCAGCGAGCCGTGCGTAGGTGTCGTCGTCCGCCAGATCGCCAGGTACCATCTTGAGCATGGAAGAGAATCGGGCCCAGCGGTCGTCATCCATGCCGAGTTGTGGTGAAAATTTACTGAGGCCTTCACGAATCAGATCAAACCAAACCTGCTCCGTGCGGTTATTGACGACACCGATGATGCGGCTCTCGTTATGTAGCAAACCGTATTCGAGCATACGGATCAAGGCAGGCATCAACTTGCGTTTGGTCAAATCACCCGCCGCTCCAAAAATAACGATATTGGTAGGATCTGCGGTTTCTTCATTGTGCTCAGCAGTCACCATCTATCAAACTCCTTTCAGGTATCGGTTACACCGACCGGTTTAATTGGCTGCCCGCCAAATCAGCGCGCTTCAAAAAAGTAGTGGGCTAGCCCGCATTTCTCACCAGGATCAGGGGATCAGGGGAGCAGGCGCAGCATTCGTGTTCGTAAGCGCTGCCCGGTGAGAAATGCGGGTCAGTGTTTGTCACTCAACACTCATAGCGAGGTTTCAGCTTCCAGATATTGTCGTTATATTCTTGCATGGTGCGGTCCGTCGAAAAGAAACCGCTGCATGCCGTGTTCATGATGCTCATACGTAGCCATCGATCCCTGTCCAGGTAGGCGCTGGAGACTTCCTGCTGGGCATCGATAAAGCTACGAAAATCGGCCAGCGTCAACCATGGGTCGTGCGGGCTTTTGATTGAGGCCAGAATGTCATTGAAAATGCCGGGCTCGAATAGATTGAAATGACCACTTTCGAGCAGGAATATGACAGCCTGCAGGTCTGGATCTTCATCGATGATTTGCTGCGGCTGGTAGTCGTGTCGACGTTGCTCGACCTCGTCCGCTTTGAGGCCAAACTGGTAAAAGTTGTCGTCGCCGACGGCTTCGAGTATTTCGATATTGGCACCATCATAGGTGCCTATCGTAATGGCGCCATTCATCATGAATTTCATGTTGCCGGTACCAGACGCTTCCTTGCCTGCCGTTGAAATTTGCTCGGAAAGATCCGTCGCAGGCGCAATGATTTCCATTTTGGACACATTGTAATCGTGCAGGAAGGCAACTTTCAAGATGGAGCCAACATCGATATCGCTATTGATGACCTTGGCAACATTATTGATCAATTTGATGATCAGTTTCGCCATATGATAACCCGGAGCGGCTTTACCACCGAAAAGCACGCAACGCGGCGTCCAGTCTTCAACGCCACCTTGCTTGATACGATTATACAGATGCACAACATGCAGTATGTTCAACAATTGACGCTTGTATTCATGAATGCGTTTGACCTGAACATCGAACAAAGCCGCTGTATCGAAGTCGACATCACATTCTCTTTTAATCAGCTCAGCCAAACGCTGTTTGTTGTGTTGTTTGACGCTGTGCCACTGCTGCCGAAAATCGTCGTAGCCATCTCCGGTCATCGGCTGCAATGCTTCGATTTTGGATAAATCCCTGATCCAGTCATCACCGATGTGTTGACTGATCAGTTCCGTCATCTTGGGATTCGCATAGGCGATCCAGCGTCGCGGTGTGACGCCGTTGGTCTTGTTATTGAACTTATGCGGCCAGAGTTCATAGAAGTCACGAAACAGACCCTCACTCAGTAGTTTTGAGTGCAGCGCCGCCACACCGTTAACGGAGAAACTGCCGACCAGAGCCAGGTAGGCCATCCGTACCGCCCTGTCACCACTTTCGTCGATCAACGACATACGCGCCTGCCTATCCCTGTCACCCGGCCACTTCATCGCGATATCGTGCATATGAAATTTGTTGATTTGATAGACAATCTCCATCAAGCGCGGCAGCAATCTTTCCATCAAACGAACCGGCCAGGTTTCGAGCGCTTCCGGTAACAGGGTATGGTTGGTGTAGGCCATGGTCCGGCTAGTAATGTCCCAGGCCTGTTCCCAACTCAGCATTTTTTCATCCATCAGAATTCGCATCAATTCAACAACAGCGATCGTTGGATGCGTGTCATTCATCTGAAAGACATTATAGTCGGCAAACTCATCATAACTCGGCCCATGGGCGACCTCCCATTTACGTACGACATCCTTAAGACTGGCCGACGCCAGCAGATATTGTTGTTTGAGGCGCAGTTCCTTACCGCTTTCACTGGCATCATTAGGGTACAACACCATGGTGATATGCTCGGCATCGTTCTTCGCTTCAACGGCTTCGGCATAACTGCCCTTGTTGAAATCATCGAGATCGAATACCTCGCTGGCGGTCGATTTCCACAACCTGAGCGTGTTGACGACATCATTTCGATAACCTGAGATCGGAAGATCATAAGGGATCGCAACGACATCATGGGTATCAGCCCATCGTACGCGTTCAACACCGTCCTGATCACGATAATGTTTGGTGTGTCCGCCAAAATGAATAGTCTGCTCGAATTCAGGGCGCGCCACTTCCCAAGGATTACCGTCACGCAACCAGTGGTCGGGCTCTTCTAGCTGGTAGCCGTTGTCGATACGCTGATGAAACATGCCATACTCGTAGCGCAGCCCATATCCAACCACGGGTAGATCCAGCGTGGCGCAACTGTCCATGAAACAGGCGGCGAGTCGGCCGAGACCACCGTTACCCAGGCCGGCATCCGGCTCCTCATCGATAACGTCCTCGAGATCAACAGCGTACTGCATCAGGGCCTCTGCTGTTTCGCGCTTCATATGCAGGTTGAGTAAGTGATTTCCCAGAGCACGGCCGATCAGAAACTCTAGCGACAGGTAGTATGCTTTGCGTGTATAGGGCTTATGATGGCTCTTCCAGGTCTGGTGCCATCTGTACATGATACGATCGCGCACCGTTAGCGCCAATGCCTCGTAGAGGTAGAACGGCACGAAACCCATGAAGTGACCCAGGTGGTTTCGCAGATAACGATGAAAACCTTCCGACAACGACCGGCTATCGGCCGCTAGCGGTGCGGTTTCTTCAATGGACCCATCTTCAATCCAATTTTTATTGCTCATGGTCTCGAGTCAACCTCTGCCCGATAAAGATTATGGTATTCGTTGGCGCTTTTTTCCCAGCCCACATCCTGACGCATAGCGGTTTTGCAAAGCTCATGCCACAGTTTCGTATTCTTAAATAAATCCAGTGCACTGAGCACCATTGCGAAAAGCGCTTCAGCGGATTCTTCATTGAAAATAAAACCGGTAGCTGTCTTATTACTCAATGTTTGTAAGCTTACGTTAACCACCGTATCGGCGAGACCACCGGTGTTATTGACCACGGGTGGCGTTCCATAGCGCAGACTGTACATCTGGTTGAGGCCGCAAGGCTCAAATCGCGACGGCATGATAAATAGATCAGCACCCGCCTCAATCTGGTGCGCCAGCTCTTCGGAATAGCCAATATGCACGTGTAACCTATCCGGATAAGCGGCTGCGAGTTCAACCAAGTCCTGTTCATACGCCATGTGCCCGGATCCCAGTAAAACCATGTTCGCTTCTGTCCGCGCAAGCAGCTGTGGTAACATCGCAGTGATCAGGTCGATACCTTTTTGTTCGACCAGCCGACCAACGAAACCGAGCAAAGGCGCACCGTTATCAGGTAGTCCAGCCTTGCTTAATAGATCTTTCTTATTAACCGATTTGGCCTCGATAACGCTATCATCGCGGGTGTAGTTCTGCGCAATATAGCTGTCTGTCTGTGGATTCCAAATATCCAAATCGATACCGTTGAGAATACCGCTTAGTTTATCACCCAAATGCTGCAACACACCTTCGAAACGATGACCAAACTCTGGGGTACAGATTTCTTTTGCGTAGGTCGGACTCACCGTCGTAACATGGTTAGAGAAAAACATACCTGCTTTGAGCATAGAAAAACCGCCGTAGAATTCAACATAATCAGGTGACCACCAGTGCTGCGGCAAGCCCAGTCTGTTGAAGTCATCATGTGAAAAATAGCCATCATAAGCGAGGTTGTGTATTGTAAACACGGTCGCCGGTGCATCATGCACCATGCTCAAAAACGCCGGCACCAGCCCAGTCTGCCAGTCGTGGCAATGCACCACGTGCGGGCGCCAACTGGATTTCGGTATCCATTTAGCCAGCAGTGCGACGACACGACTGAAAACCGTGTAACGTTCTGCATTATCGGGCCAGGCATAGCCGTCAGAACGTACGTAGGGACTACCCGGCCTGTCAAACAGATCAGGCACATCTATCAGATAGAGATAGTCACCGAGGATGTCTTCGTGTGCTTTCAGGATGCGCACCTTGTGTCTGACACCCGCCCCGGGTACGTCGATCATCCCCAGTTCCTTGATTGAGTCGACTGATGCCAATACATCCCGATAGGCAGGCAAGACCAGGCGCACTTCATCGCCCAGTTTATTCAGCGCGTTCGGCAGACTGTGAATGACATCAGCCAAGCCCCCCGTTTTGATAAAGGGAAATGCTTCACTGGCTGCAAATAATATATTCACCCGCTTTCCTTATGTAAAAATAACCCTGCAAGTGGTGGTAATGTGAGTGTGATTGCATGGTCAAAGCCATGCAGTTTTTGCCTGACGGAAACGACTTTACCGGCGTTGCCCTTGTTGCTGCCGCCATACCATGAGGCATCACTGTTCAAAACCTCGACATAAGCGCCTTCCTCCGGTACTCCGACAGGATAATTTTCACGCGCGACCGGTGTGAAATTGAAAGCACACACCATGGATTCGTATGTCGAACGTCGAAGAAAGACCAGCACGGAATTTTCTTCATCTTCGCACGTAATCCACTGAAAGCCTTCGGGATGAAAGTCGTAGGCATGTAAGGCAGGATTTTCCCGATAAAGTTTATTCAGATCATGAATCAGGTTGGACAGTCCAGCGTGTTTGTCCATGCCGGCAATCACCCAATCCAGCGCCTTGCTCTCGCTCCATTCGTTCCATTGCCCAAACTCGCCCCCCATGAACAACAGCTTCTTTCCTGGATGAGCATATTGATAGGCATACAGTGCACGCAAGTTAGCAAATTTCCGCCAAACGTCACCGGGCATTTTATCCAGCATGGCGCGCTTCATATGGACCACCTCGTCATGCGACAGCGGCAGTACAAAATTCTCACTGTAGGCGTACAGTTGACTGAAGGTGAGCTGGTTTTGATGGAAGCGTCTGTAAACAGGATCAGATTGGAAATATTTGAGGGTGTCGTTCATCCAGCCCATGTTCCATTTCATCGAGAAACCGAGCCCACCGGAATCGGTTGGACGTGACACCTGGGGCCAGTCAGTGCTTTCTTCCGCCAGTGTCAGCACACCCGGAAATTCAGCATGAACGGTTTGGTTCAAGTGCCTGAGAAAATCCATCGCTTCCAGATGTTCACGCCCACCGTAAATATTTGGCGCCCATTGGCCGTGCTCGCGTGAGTAGTCAAGGTATAACATAGATGCTACCGCGTCGACACGAAGCGCATCGATATGAAATTCCTCGATCCAGTAAACCGCATTAGAGACAAGGAAGTTACGTACCTCATTGCGGCCATAGTTGAATATCAGCGTGCCCCAATCCTGGTGCTCGCCCTTGTTTGGATCGCCGTACTCATAGCAAGCTTCACCAGTGAAGCGGGCCAGAGCAAAATCATCGCGTGGAAAGTGAGCCGGTACCCAATCAAGAATAACACCAACGTTATTCTGGTGACAGCAATCGATTAGGTAACGCAATTCATCTGGACCGCCGTGACGTGATGTCGGTGCATAATAGCCGGTGACCTGATATCCCCATGATTGATCGAGTGGATGTTCAGAAATCGGCAAGAGTTCGATATGCGTGTAACCCAGATCGCGCACATACGCTACCAGTTGTTCAGCAAGTTCGGTGTAGCTCAGGAAACTGCCGTCTTCATGGCGACGCCAGGAACCGAGATGTACCTCATAGACAGACATCGGCTCATGCAACCATTGCCACTGCCTGCGTTTTTCTTGCCATGCCTGATCCCCCCAGTGATACGCTATTTTTGCTGGTACCAGGCTGGTTGTTTCCGGGCGCCTGCTCATGGTATGCGCATAGGGATCGGTTTTGTGCAGGATGTCACCAGCATTGGTACGAATTTCATACTTGTATGCATCATGCACGTGTATACCGGGAATGAACAATTCCCACACACCGGATCCACCAAGACTGCGCATCTGATGACGTAAGCCATGCCAGCCATTAAAGTCACCAACGACGCTGACTCGTTTGACATTGGGTGCCCATACTGCGAACAAACAGCCTTCGATGCCGTCGATAAAACAGAGCCTTGCACCAAGAATGCGGTAGATATGTAGATGCTTACCCGCCGCAAACAAGTCAAGATCGTATTGACTGATTTGTGGCTCAAAGCTGTAGGGGGACACAGCCGTATCTCGATGCTGCGACTCTTTTTCGATCCAGCTCAAACTGTAGTGTTGTGGCAGACTGTCCTTCTGTTTCTGACTAATACTTAATTCAAACGTATCAGTGTCTTTGACACGCTGCAACGGACCAACACCAACAAGATCAACGCTCTCTGCTGAGGGCATGAAGGCGCGTACAACATATCCTGACGCTTCCTTATGTATGCCCAGCCACTCAAACGGATCATGATGCCAGCCACGCTGTATTCTTGTTACGGTTTCAACCATTAGATGCTACTGCTCTACCCGATTGTTCCACTCGCAGTCTCATATCCGCAATGGTATCGCTGCTGATCAGCTCCCAACTAAACGACCACTGCCAATTGCCATGCGTCGTACCTGGTGTATTCATGCGTGCTTCCGAACCCAGATGAAGACAATCCTGCAGCGGCACTATGCACAAACTGGCTCTGGAGTTCATGGCATCATCGACGAGTTTATCCACGACCAGGTCAGCCACTGCTTCATTCAGGTGGCCGCTGTCATCGCCATTACCCTGCAGACACAAGGTTTTTAAGATATAGTTTTTATCATTTTCATTCAAACAGTTAAACCATCCTTTAGTCGTATCGTTATCATGCGTGCCGGTGTAGACAACAGCATCTTCTACAATATTATGCGGTTTATGTGGATTATCCTCATACTCGTCAAAGCCAAACTGCAGCACCGCCATGCCCGGCAAGTGATATTTTTTTCGAAGCGCTCTCACTTCCGGCGTTATGATACCGAGATCCTCAGCAACGATGGGTAAATGGCCTATATCTTCATGGATTCTCGCTAATAATTCATCGCCCGGCATTTTTTTCCAGTGGCCATCGACCGCCGTATCGCAGTTCGCATCGATGACCCAAGCCGATTCCAGTCCTCTGAAATGATCGATTCTTAATAAATCAAATTGACTCATCTGATGACTGATTCTAGCAAGCCACCAGGAATAATTTTCACGGCGCATGACCTCCCAGTTATAGTGGGGATTTCCCCAACGCTGACCAGTTGCCGAGAAATAATCGGGAGGGACGCCTGATACAACTGTCATCATTCCGTTTTCATCGAGTACAAATTGCTCCGGATGCGCCCAGATGTCCACACTATCATGCGCCACAAACAATGGAATATCACCAAATAGCAGGATACCTTTTTCGTTCGCTTTGCTCTTGATCTCGGTCCAGCGTTGACACAGTTGAAACTGCTCCCAGCTTAGCTCGGCCACATAGTCCTTGAATTCATCGAATGCACGCTGCATTGCATGCGGCTGGCGAAATTTCCATTCATCAGGCCATTCATACCATGGGGCATCATCAAACATCTGTTTCAGCACTTTGAACAGAGCATAGTCGTACAACCAGTCGTGATTCTTAATGCAAAACTCGATGTAAGCTGGCACGGACCGGTCCATCGCTGGATAGTCCGGTAACAGCGCAGGATTCATCGCAAATGCCGAAATACATTGATAGGGTGAGAGACCACCCCTGGGCTCGCCCAAAGGCAGTACCTGCCAGACACTCATTCCCGCTCCTGCCAACAACGCTAGCCAACGTTCGACATCCCTATTGAGGACACCCGAGGGCAATGAGGTAGGGTGGACTAATACGCCGGCACGACGTTCATAGAAGTCTTCTGAGTTCATCCAATGTTTCTGACCATGGTGCCAGCATTTTCCGCTCCGCCCCCACCAACAGAGACGGGTTCTTCTAAATTGATGGGAACAGGTAAATGCAGCAAGTTATATAGGTTTTTCAACTGCATTCGAAACAGCTGATCGAAATCACTGACACTGCCTGAAGGATTGGCATCACCAAACCACCAGAACCAGTCGGACCCTTCACAGATGGCAAGCTGCTTTGTTGCTTTCTGTATTGACTCGTCATCGAGCGTGTCTTGTTGCATGACCGCGTCGAACGCCAACTTAGCATCAGCAAGCAAGTCCCAGGCCCGGTTCTTATCGGCGTGCCCTACCCATGTCGAGAACGAACCATAAACCCAGCTGCCGGCACATAGTTTGTCCAGGTCATGGCACATGGGCAGATCAACCAAGTCTGAAAAACAGGCCATACGAATACGCTTGTGACTGGAAAGGCGCTGATACAGGTGATCAAGAAAATGGTAGCCATTGTGCGGATAGTATTCCCAGGCATTTTCCCCATCGAGTACGATCGTGACAACATGACGAGCGGCACTGTCGCCGAGAAAATCAGCAATATTAACCAGGTTCTGCACCAGGTCGTTGGCCGCTTCCACAGAATTATGCTTGCTGTATTCGAAACCAATCAAATCAGATAGACCATCATCGCGGAAGAATATTTTTGGTCGATAATCATCGAGCTGATACGAATGAAACAACGCACGTTTGCTATGTACAACTTCCGGGTCGTGATCCGACATATGAATACTGTTACGCCACACCCCCTCGCCCGAGGCGGTCCAGTCGAAATCGAATTCCTCGATCAAAGCAATGGCGTCTTCCGAAACGGCGCCTTCAGACAGCCAGACGCCTTTCGGTCGCAAACCGAAATAGCCTTCAAAGACCTCGATGCCATGTTGCATATGCCAGCGTGCACGCTCGTTTCCACCCGGATAAGCCGCACATTCGGGCGCGGGGTCTTTGGGTTGTGCACAGCGCATATTCTCCATGTCATTCAACAACGGTATAATCGGGTGGCCATAGGGTGTCATCGACAACTCCACCTGTCCGCGCTCTGACAATGCGCGATAACGCGGAATCAAATCGGTTATACAGTCATAGATCAATTGTATCAGTTCACGCCGATCGTCCATATCGAACAGGCTCTCCTGATTGATCAGGCGTTGCGCCGTTTGCGTTTGCTTCAAAGAGTATCCAAGCCAGGCCAGGTGGTACCAGACCAGCACATCGATAAAGTACTGAGAGTCCAGATAGTGCAGGAAACCGGTGTCGTGTTCGACACAACCTTCTTCCGGGAACATGTAGCTGAGCGGTGATAATAAGGTCTTGAAAGCGGGATAAGGATCGATCATTTTAGGCGCATGCGCACGTTGGCAATCACACAGCAAGCGATAACGCCCATGCAGATCAGCTGGAATATCGTCGATACCCGCGAGCAGGTTGAGCATCGGATCCCGCATTCGCTGTCCTTGCTCTAACCAGCCTTTGAGTTGATTGGCGTAGTCATCAATCTGCTCGAGTAATACCGGTGCAAAATTCACAATGACCTTCATCTCAGGGTAGGCTTCCAGATGAGCAGCCATATCAGCGTAGTCTTTTATCGCGTGCAGGTAGACCCACGGTAAACGATAGTCACCATCAACACCCTGCTGATACCAAGGTTGGTGCATATGCCAACAAAGTGCAAAATTCACCCGCGTCGTATTGGTAGCGGTCATGCCGTAAGTTTTTCCTTATCGACAACATAAAGGTGTTGCCCGAGCATTTCAGGTGTTACCAGCACGATCCCGCTTTCCGTCACGTGGAAGCGCTTGCTGTCTTCATCAAGGTCTTCACCGATGACCATGCCAGCCGGTATCACACATGCCTTGTCGATCACCGCACGCGTAATCCGGCAATTTTCGCCGATGTTGACCTTCGGCAGAATGACACTGTCCTTGACGATGGAGCCGCGTTCGATCTCGGTTGCAAAGAAAATTATCGAGCGTTTCACCCGCGCGCCGGAGAGGATACAGCCGCCTGAAACCAATGAATCGATCGCCTGTCCTCGCGCCTCATCATCATCAAAAATAAATTTGGCGGGCGGATGCTGCGTCTGATACGTCCATATCGGCCACCCACGTGAATACAGATTCAGCTCGGGCTCTATTTCGCACAATTCCATATTGGCTTTCCAGTAGGAATCAATCGTTCCGACGTCACGCCAGTAGGCAGGTTCACCCTTACTGTCCAAAAACGGATAGGCGTTGGCGACACATTTGCTGATACTTGCGGGCACGATATCCTTGCCAAAGTCGTGGGCTGACTGAACGTTTTCGGCATCTTCAATCAGGCTGGCGTATAAGTAGGCCGTGCTGAATATGTATATGCCCATCGATGCCATGGCGGTGTCCGGCTTTCCTGGTATGGTTTCCGGTTCGTCGGGTTTTTCGGTGAACTTGGTAATGTGGTAGTCTTCATCAACGGACATCACCCCGTAACCCCTGGCTTCTTCTTTTGGTACCTCGATGCAGCCCACCGTCAGATCCGCACCCGACGTCACGTGCTCAAATAACATCTTGGAATAATCCATTGTGTAGATGTGGTCGCCACCAAGCACAATGACGTTATCGGGGGCGTGACGGCGGATGATATCGATGTTCTGGTAAATCGCGTCCGCAGTACCGCGATACCAGTCCATCGCAACACGTTGTTGTGCGGGTATGACTTCGACGAACTCACCGATTTCGGCGCGCATAAAGCCCCAAGCACGTTGCAGATGACGAATCAACGAATGCGATTTGTACTGTGTCAGCACACCGATTCGGCGCAGCCCTGAATTGACGCAGTTCGACAACGCAAAATCAATGATGCGGTACTTGCCGCCAAACGGTACAGCCGGTTTTGCCCGCCACTTGGTCAAGCCTTTGAGTCTGGAACCAGCGCCACCGGCCAATATCAGCACCAGTGTTTTTCGTGTCAGCTCGGAGCCGACATTGGAATCGACGTAATATCGATAATTTTTAACCTGTTTTTGATGACTAATGCTCATTGCTGTCTACCTGCACATCTGGCTGCTTCCGAGATCGCGCCGATAACACCGACACGTTCATTGGTAACAAGATAAACGCTCGTCTTTTCAGCCAGGGCTTGCATCCTCCCCTTGTATAAAAAAGCAGAAATAAAGTCGTCAGACTTCATCCAAGAAACGGTTTTCGCCCCGATACCACCGGTGATATAAATCCCACCTTCCGGTTTGAATAATAACGCCAAGTTACCGACGAAGGCACCATAGATTTTGACAAATAATGTCATTGCCTGTTTCGCCGCTTTATCATTGCCTTCAGCCTGCTCAGACACCCAGGCAGCCTCGATATCGCTATCTTTACAACCGGAACAGAACTCATACAACGAAACCAGACCGTCACCGGAGAGCACACGCTCGTATGAAACATGACCATAGCGATCGATCAGAAACGTCAGCAAGTCCATTTGGGTCTTGTCGACGGGCGCGAAATCCAGATGTCCGCCTTCTGTCGACCAGGCTTTTGGCATGCCGCCGTCGTAGCTTATCCACGATACCCCTAATCCAGTGCCTGCACCAACCGCGACCCGCAGCGCATCCGCTATCTGGTTCCCCTGATTGAGGCAAATCAGGTCGTCTGGCTTCAGCTGCGCAATGCCCAGCGCTGAGGCCTGAAAATCGTTCATAAAATGAATCTGTTCGACACCGAAGCGATCCTGTAAATCCTGCTTGCTGATATACCAAGGCAGATTGGTCAAACGCGCATCGGAGCCATTCACGACACCTGGCAAGGCCAGCGATAATGCTACTAGCCGCCGGTCTTTAGCGCCACTGTCAGCAATGAATGTGCTCAACAGTGGCTCGAAGCCATCAAAATCTTGACTGTTATACCTGGCTTCATAGAGAACCTGATCCGGCTTTTCCGCATCGGTGATTACGATTCGGGTTTTAGTACCACCCACATCTGCCGCGATAATGTTCATCTAGCAATCGATTCCGCTATCGAATAATGAAGCCGCATCATGATCGTGGTACCCGTGTTCAGCCATCACGCTTCTCAGCGCGCTGCTGCCGCCTTTTCAAGTAATAGCTGATCAGGTTGTGGGTGGAAGAATCGTGCGGCGCCGAGGTATCGGCGGATTCGATCTCGTCAAGAATCTGTTTCGCCAGTTGTTTGCCCAGTTCCACACCCCACTGGTCATAGGAGTTCAGGTTCCAGACGATACCCTGGACGAATATCTTGTGTTCATAGAGAGCAACGAGTAAGCCGAGGCTGTAAGGTGTCAGTTTGTTGAGCAGGATCGTATTACTCGGGTGATTACCCTCGAATACCATATGTGGCAAACGATCGCGAACATCATCGACGTTGAGCCCCGATGCCTCGATGGCGGCACAAGTCTCCTCCAGTGTGCGCCCACGCATCAGTGCCTCTGTCTGAGCGAAGAAATTCGACATCATAATATCGTGCTGCAGCTTCAGTTTTGAGTGAGTTTGAATCGAAGCGATAAAATCTGCCGGAATCATTTTTGTGCCCTGATGTATCAGCTGGTAGAACGCGTGCTGGCCGTTGATTCCGGTGGCGCCCCAGACGATTGGGCCCGTGTTGTAATTGACGTGATGACCATCGCGATCGACGGATTTGCCGTTGCTTTCCATATCCGCCTGCTCCAGGTACATCGGCAGGCTGCGCAGATAATGGTCATAAGGCAGGATCGCGTGCGTCTCGGCACCGAAGAAGTTGTTGTGCCAAACACCCAGCATCGCCAGGATCACCGGCATATTCTGACCCAATGGCGCCGTTGCAAAGTGATTGTCCATCGCGTGGGCACCGTCCAGCAATGCGGTGAAATTCTCTTCACCAACGAGGATCATGATGGAGAGTCCAATCGCTGACCACAGGGAGTAGCGGCCGCCGACCCAATCCCAGAATTCGAACATGTTTTCCGGATCGATGCCGAATTCGATCACGGCCTCGCGATTGGTCGAAACCGCGACGAAGTGCTTCGCGATATGGGCCTCATCACCCGCGCTGGCGAGAAACCAGCTTCTAGCCGTGTTGGCGTTGGTGATGGTTTCCTGGGTGGTGAATGTCTTCGACGAAACCACGAATAAGGTGGTTTCCGGATTCAGCTCTTCGAGAATCTCTTCGGTATGCGCCCCGTCGATATTGGAAATGAAGTGGGCCTTAGTCGCGCTGTGACGATAAGGTTTGAGGGCCTCATAGACCATTTTCGGTCCCAGGTCCGAGCCTCCGATGCCGACATTGACCACATCAGTGATGCGTTCGCCGGTGTAGCCAGTCCAGTCACCGCTGCGAACACGGCCGGCGAACTCGCTCATATGGGCGATAACGCTACGAACCGCAGGCATCACATCCTCGCCATCGATGTTTATTGGATTGTCCGAGCGGTTGCGCAGCGCTACGTGCAATACTGCACGGTGCTCGGTATCGTTGATCTTCTCACCGTGGAACATACGGTCACGCCAGGATTCCACATTCGACGCCCTGGCCAGCTCGAGCAACAGCGTCATTGTCTCGGACGAGATCAAATTCTTGGAATAATCCAGGAGAACATCCTCAAATTGGAGCGAGAACCGTTGGAAACGCTCCTTGTCCTGCGCGAACAAGTCACGCATTTTCAGATGCCGCGCCTGTTCAAAGTGCTCTTGGAGTTTGCTGAACGCGGCTTCCCTGGTACCTATGGAAGAATTCTGAGTGTTTGAGACAGTGGTCATTATTTTCTACGAACTAAACATCAAACGACATTAAGAGCGGATTTCGATTGTGATTTAATTATCAAAGTTGTTGTTATTTGTAGTTGCGAGACTCAGCAGTCACTATTATCCGCTGGTTGATACCCATCAACTTTTCGAATCAAATACGACTGTCCATTATTCATCGACTTAAATCGTATTGGCCTCGCAATTCGAAACCAGATACTCGCAGTACTCGAAGCCTGCCCGCGATGGCGCGTCCGTTGTTTGCCGTGTTTTGCCGAACTCACCATCGTCTACTCGTTCTGCAAAAACAACGTGAAACGAGTCTAGACTCATTCCAAGGGTTGATATCCTACCCGGGCTCTGCGAAGTATAGCCGATGATAAGATTTCAGCCCAATGCGCGCCTTTAGATCACTCACCTGCCCGATTGCTTCGAACGCTTAACGTGAATAATTCATCTGGCGGGCATGTTAAACAGTTTTGCCTACCATCTCAATAAGTGCCCGCCGAATCTTGCCATTTCGAGCAACAAAATCACTAGCCTACGCCTGGTTTACCGGGCTGCCATTATACAAGACGCTGCGATCATGAATACTAGCCCGCATTTCTTACCAGGTGGTGAGACAGGCGGGCTCCGTCCTGCGCCTGCTCCCGTGATCCTGGTGACAAATCACAGCTAGGAGTCTGTTAACACTATGCGGATACCCATCGACGAACTCAAGTACTACGAAAACAGTGGTTCCGTCCGACAAACTGTTACACTGCTGGGGTATGGACAGAGCTTTGCTAAATTCCACAAACGAGGGCGTCAGCATGAGTGCAGCCACAAAGCAGGGGTTTGACACTGGAGTCAGACACGAGCCTATCCGTACCAGCCTGAGCATCGAGGCGATGAAACGCGCCTACTTCGACAACCTGTTCTACGTACAGGCCCGCTCGCCGGATACGGCAACTGATCACGACCGCTATATGGCAGCCGCTTTCACAGTACGCGACCGTATGCTCGAACGCTGGATCAAGACCGCCCAGACCTGTAAGAACGCCTGCGCCCGCACGGTCTGCTACTTTTCAGCCGAATACCTGCTCGGCCCCCATTTACAGAACAATATCATCAACCTCGGAATCGCCGACAAAGTGGCCTCATTGGTCGATGAGTTGGGTCTCGATGCGGAAAATATCATTGCACAAGAAGAGGAACCCGGCCTCGGTAACGGCGGACTGGGCCGCCTGGCAGCCTGCTACCTCGACTCACTGGCGACGCTGCAAATTCCCGCCATCGGCTACGGCATCCGTTACGAATTCGGCATATTCGACCAACGCATCGAACAGGGCTGGCAAGTCGAGGTCAGCGACCTGTGGCTGCGCAACGGCAACCCCTGGGAAATCGCCCGCCCTAAACTGCGATTCCCGGTCGGTTTCGGTGGGCATACCGAGGCTTACGCAGACGATCAGGGTAAAACGCGCGTCCGCTGGATTCCCGATTTGGTGGTCAATGGTGTTGCTCACGACACGCCGATCTTGGGATATCAGGTCGCCAACACCAATCTTTTGCGACTGTGGCGTTCGGAAGCCAGCTCCTCGTTCGACTTCCAGGCGTTCAACAGCGGCGACTACTACGGTGCGGTCAATGCCAAAGTCATCGCGGAAAATATCAGCAAGGTGCTCTACCCCAATGACGAACCGGACGCAGGTAAAGCATTGCGTTTGCGCCAGCAGTATTTCTTCGTCGCCTGTTCATTGCAGGACATGATACGACTGCATCTGGAGCACGCCCCCAGTCTCGACAACTTCCACGAAAAATTCGTCGCACAGCTCAACGACACCCATCCCGCGATCGCCGTGGTTGAACTGATGCGGCTGCTGCTCGACGAATACCATTACGCCTGGGACCGCGCCTGGGAAATCACCCGTCAGACCTTTGCTTATACCAACCACACCCTGCTGCCGGAGGCACTGGAGACGTGGTCGGTTGATTTGTTCAGGCAATTGCTGCCGCGCCATCTCGAAATCATTTTCGAGATCAATCGACGTTTCCTGGACCAAATGCGAATTCGTTATCCATTCGACCATGAACGTATTGCCGGCCTTTCGCTGATCGCGGAGGGCGCCGAGCAACGCGTACGCATGGCCCATCTGGCGACCGTCGGCAGTTTCGCCGTCAACGGCGTCGCCGCACTACACACCGATCTGCTCAAGAACACCGTGATGAAAGACTTCTACGAGCTCTGGCCGGAGAAGTTTCACAACGTTACCAACGGTGTCACCCCACGGCGTTTCGTATTATTGAGCAATCCAGCGCTGGGGGAACTGCTGAACAGAGTCGCAGGCCCAAGCTGGGCCAGGGACATGGCCAGCCTGAGGTCACTGGAGACCTACGCGGAGGACGCCGGCTTTCACGAGGAATGGCAGTCGATGAAGATCACGGCCAAGCGACGCCTCGCCAAGCTGATCTCGCAACGCACCAATATTCAGGTCGACCCGCGATCGCTATTCGACATTCAGGTCAAACGTATCCATGAGTACAAACGCCAGCACCTCAATGCGCTGCACATAATCACGCTGTACGAACACATCAAGAATAACGCCCAACTGGATATCACGCCACGCACCTTTATTTTTGGCGGCAAGGCTGCGCCAGACTATGCGATGGCTAAGCTAATGATCAAACTGATCACGTCGATAGGTGATGTGATCAACCATGATCCTCAGGTCAGGGATGTACTCCGCGTCGTATTTTACCCGGATTTCAACGTCAAACACGCCCAGCCGGTCTATCCGGCAGCCGACCTGTCGGAACAGATATCCATGGCCGGCAAGGAAGCCTCCGGCACCGGTAATATGAAGTTCTCGATGAACGGGGCATTGACAATAGGCACGCTGGACGGCGCCAACGTCGAGATCCGCGACGAAGTCGGCCCGGAAAACTTCTTTCTGTTCGGCCTGACGGTCGAAGAGGTCGGCCAGACGCTGAACGCCGGCTACCATCCATGGGAGATCTGCAACAGTAATGATCAGCTCAGGGGCGCGATCGAGCTGATCGACTCGGGTCTGTTTTCACACGGTGATACCGATCTGTTCCGGCCGTTGACCGAGAACCTGATTCATCATGATCCGTACCTGGTACTGGCAGATTATGCGTCGTACGTCGATTGTCAGGCCGACGTCGATACCGCCTTCAAGGATCGGCCACGCTGGAACAGGATGTCGATTCTGAACGTTGCACGCATGGGTAAATTTTCCTCGGACCGCTCGATACAGGACTATTGCGACACAATCTGGAAAATTAGACCGACACCCGTGCGCATTTCCTCCGGTGATGACACATAAATCAGGTGCATTCGAGGTCAGGATCGAATGATCTCACTAACCCGCATTTCTCACCAGGATCACGGGAGCAGGCGCAGGATTCGTGTTCGTAAGCGCAGCTCTGGAGCGAAAACCGTAGCAATTGCTACGGTTTGAGTGAAGAGCAAGCTTACGGACACGAAGACTAGCCTGAACCGAGATAGGCCTGCTCGAATAACATACTGTATTATCCTAGATTTATTCCAAAGAGCCAATGATTTGTCAGTATTCGACGCCGCCTGGTGAGAAGTGCGGTCTGGAAACCAAGACGGTTGGATAGGCTTGTTCGGCTGCTTGCATAACGCTATATTGGCCCTACTGACCAAACAGCCTCTGCCACCTGTATACCATGCCATAACGAGGACAGCGATGAATCTATCACCTCCAGGGGACGCGTTTTCCGCGATTCGCTCCCAACTACAACGTACTGTTCTCATCGCGATGCTGCTGACGATCGCCTTTGTCGTTTTCGCCAGCGATGCGGAGCCCGGCGTGGAATCCCCTGACTGGCTGCAATTATCGCTGGGATTGTTCGGCGGCCTGGCGTTGTTTCTTGCCGGGCTTCAGGAGTTATCCGAAGGCATGAAAAAAGCCGCTGGTGAGACGCTGAAAACGGTGCTGGCACAGCTCACAACCAATCGCTTCAAGGGCGCGCTGACCGGTGCTTTCGTCACCGGTGTACTCAATTCATCGACAGTTACGACCTTGCTGGTCGTCAGTTTCATCAGTGGCGGCATGATGACTTTGGCTCAATCGGTCGGCGTGATCATGGGTGCCAACATTGGCAGCCCCGTGACGGCCCAGTTACTGGCATTCAATCTATCGGCCTATTCACTCGGTCCGGTTGCGATCGGATTTTTCATGCTGTTCACAGCTAAACAGGAAAAGATCAAATACTACGGCATGATGATCATGGGTATCGGCCTGGTGTTCTACGGCATGGGCTTGATGGGGGATGCGATGACACCCCTGCGCAGCTATGAACCCTTTATCGAAATCCTGAAGAACCTCGAAAATCCCGCAGCAGGTATTCTGGCAGGTGCGGTCTTCACCGCCATCGTGCAGTCATCGGCCGCCACAGTCGGCATCGCCATCGCGATGGCGAGCGAAGGTTTACTGGCACTGCCAGCGGGTATTGCACTGGCGCTCGGCGCCAACATCGGCACCGCCGTGACCACCGCGTTGATGGGCATTCTCAGCAGCAAGTCGACGGAAGCTGTGCGTGCATCGGTCGTGCACGTTGCTTTCAACGTACTCGGTACCCTGGTCTGGCTTCCATTTATCTGGCTGTTGGTCGATATTGCGGTCTGGATGTCGCCATCGAGTCCTGAGCTGCAGGGCGCAGCCCTGGCAGCCGCGGACGTACCCCGTCAGATCGCCAATGCAAACACGCTGTTCAACGTTATCAACACCCTGTTGTTCATTGGCTTCACCGCCTGGTTCGCACGTCTGGCAGAGTGGCTGGTACCCGAACGCGCACCAACGCCGGGCGTGATTATTGAACCCGAGTTTCTCAACGATGCGGCACTCGCCGCCCCGTCCGTGGCCTTGCAACAGGTCCGCCTGGAGTTGGGGCGCGTTGGCACGATCACGTTAGAAATGCTAAGAGATATCGGACCAGCACTGGAAAAGCTGGACATGGCCAGGCTCGAGGACATTGCCCGCCGCGATGATCAGGTCGACGTTCTCGAGGCGGAGATACTCAAATATCTGGCGAAAATCCAAAAGGGCCTGTTGACGGAGCATGAAAGTCTCGAACTCGAGCAACTGATGGCCGCAACGGACAACCTGGAGAGCCTGGCCGACGTTATTGAAACCGACATCGTTACGCTGGCACGAAAAGCGGCAGATGTGAAATCGCAGTCGGGCGAAGAAACCCGAAACATCCTGCTGGAACTCTACACAACCGTGCTCGAGTCAGTAGAACTCGCGGTCAAGGCCGTGCGCGATGATGACCAGAAATCGGCCGGGGCTGTGCTGTTGATGAAAGATAAAATCCGCAGCCAGGTGGAACAGTTACTGACGAGGAAAGCGACGCGACTGACCGCAGAGGATCCGGATTACCTGGATTTGGTGCGCCTGGAGATGGCGTTCGTCGAACAGATGCGGCGAATATATACACTCGCAAAACGTATCGCCAAAACCGCCCTGCCCCCAGTGCTGGCTCAGCGGGAATGAGCGCAAGCGTACAGCCCGCACATTGCACTCTTATCCGGTTTTTCCTATAGAGTCAGAAGGCAGAACGACGCCCACTTATGAAGTACATTGAAATCATTGCCGAGGAAGGTAGTTCGGACACTATCCTCGCCATCGCGGACAAGGCCAAGGCCAGGGATATCAGGCTGGGCATGGTCAGCGATGACGGCATGCGACAAACACGCATGCTGGTCACCGATGACCAGCTTCAAACAGCTCTGGACGCTCTGCAGCATATCCTCGGAGCACAACCAACGTCACAGATCGTGGTGCTGCCCGTTGAAACAGCGCTGCCTAAATCAGAGGAAGACAAGACAAAGAAAAGTCCAGCGACTGCCGCCCGCGAATCCCTGTATGAGGAGGTCGAAAAAAACGCACACCTCAATGCGAATTACATCGTACTGGTCATACTGTCTACGCTCGTTGCTGCAATCGCCCTGATTGAAAACAACGTCGCCGTCGTTATTGGTGCCATGGTGATTGCTCCCTTACTTGGCCCCAACCTGGCGCTCAGTGTCGGCACCGCACTGGGGGATACAGACTTGATGTTAAAATCCGCCAGAACCCTCCTGGTCGGCATTTTTCTGGCAATTATCCTGTCTGCTGCCATTGGTTATTTCTGGCAGTTCGGTGAAATCAGTCATGAATTGATGTCACGTACCGTTGTCGGGATAGATTCTGCTGTGCTCGCGCTCGCTTCCGGAGCGGCAGCCGCTCTTTCGCTGACAACGAGACTGTCAAGTATTCTGGTAGGAGTCATGGTTGCTGTCGCCCTGCTCCCTCCGGCAACCACCTTGGGAATTATGTTGGGCAAGGGGAATATAGATTTCGCCATCGATGCTGGCTTGCTGTTAGCAGTGAATATTGTATCGGTAAACCTGGCGAGCAAAGTTGTTTTCTATATTAAGGGCGTAAGTCCGCGCACCTGGTATGAGAAAGAACGGGCGAAAAAGGCTATGCGCATCTATCTAATCGTCTGGTTTGTGACCCTGGCAATCCTGATTACCTTTATCTATACCAGAACTGTCCTGAAATAAACCGAGAATAAACCGGGTCAGAGAATAAACCGGGTCAGAGAGCAATTTGTTCTGATATTAGAAACAATCGCACTCTGACCCAATAATTCCTGACATCTGGTCATCATTTCCCAATGTATTTGACAATCTCCACCTTCCACTCAGGCGTATCACGGATGGACAACAGAGCTTGATTCAATTTTTCCAAGTGTGGACTTTCATCCGGTAGTGCGAATGCGTAGTTTTGTTTTTCGAATACGAAGTGAAGAACCGACAGCGTATCGTGTCTTCCTTGCGCCTGGGCTTCTTTGATCTCGTATTTCAAGACTACATTGTCGCCAACCACAGCATCCAATCTACCAGCATCCAAAGCCGCGAGGAGTTTTTGTCTGTCGCTGAAAGTGCGACTGTTGATGCCTTGCTCCTGCAGGTACTCAAAAGATGTTGACGCTTCCATAACACCTACCTTGACTTTAGCCAGGTCCTGCGGTCTTGTAATCTCTGAATGCATTTGGTCGAGCGTGAAGGCGCTGGCAAGAAGGGCGGTAATGCTGGCAATCAAAACTGTGCTTCCGACCGCCAGAAAAGCTGCTACTGTGCGCCCGCTCAGCGTTTTAAATTCATAATATCGGATGGGTCCAGATGTTACAAACAGCAGTCCCGCAATAAAGGCTTCCATTAGCATGCCGCCTTTATTTTTCATCGAATAGAGTTTATCGTTTATATTATGCTCCAATAAATACAGGATGCCACCGATCAAAGCTGCCACACCGACAATAATCCCTAAGGCGATAAATATTCTCTCATTGTAGAAAAAGTTCCTGAGTGTTTGCAGAAATCCATGCTGCTTCACCGCAATGGCAAGATGCGTCTCGAAAAAAGGATGGGAAAAATCAATGATTTCTTCGCGTTTCTGAGTCATGGAGAGGCAAGAAACCGCTATATCTGCCTTGCCCTGCGCAACTGCCTCCAGCATCTCTTTGGGTCCATATTCCTCAATACTGTACTCACGGCCCAGTTGTTCAGCAATATTTTCCCAAAGATAAATGCTTATTCCTGAAAACTGGCCGGCATCGTTCATGACGAAGGGTGGACAATCTAGCGCTGCGACGCGTATCTTCCGCTCCGCTGACTTAGCGCAAAGTGGATAAGCGAAAAATAGTAATAGTGCCAGTAAAAAGGATCCAGTCAGAGCGAATCTAAGCTCGAGATTTAGGTGCAGCATGTCATTCTACCCAAAACAATATTCAACGAAATAAAGGGGACGCTACCCACTACCGAAATAAAGAATAAAGGGGACGCTACCCAATACCACTAAGTTAAGCTGTAAGCTTGTCATTATAAGGCGCTTTTATAGGCCGGATAATACAAGTCATTCTTGGTATTTTTCAGTCGCCGCGGTGTTGATCGTCCTTCTCGCACAGCTCAATGGTTCTACTGAAATAGTGTATGGTTCGTTCAATAAGCCGCTTGATGTCATCGTGTGCGTGTAAAACGAGGCGAACGATTCTGTGCTTCATTTTCGATAGTGCTTGTGCAAAATTTATTTGATAGTCATTAAGCAAGCTCCGTTGAGTTGTTAGAATCACAATATACGCCTCTACAGCAGAGGAGGTGCTATGCCGCGATGCAACAGGATGTATCTTTCAGGCTATCCGTATCACATCATGCAGCGCGGCAATTACCGCAAAGTCTGTTTTTTAGAATCGGAGAATCACCAGTATCATCTTGAATCGTGGAAGACAGCACCGGTGTGTGCGGTCTTCTAGCCCGCATTTCTCAGCAGGCGGCGTTGGGTAATGATAAGGCACTAATTCCGAGAAGAATAGCCAGATGATCAAAAACACAGTGTGTTATTCGAGCAAGCCTATCACGGTTCAGGCTGGTCTTCGTATCCGTAAGCTTGCTCTTCACTCAAACCGTAGCTTTGGCTACGATTTTCGCTCCAGAGCGGCGCTTCCTGCGCCTGCTCCCGTGATCCTGGTGAGAAATGCGGGCTAAACCTTTCAGAATAGCTAAAGTCTCACCGCCCGCTTTTTGTGTCATTCCCGTCATCCATCGCCGGCTGAGGCACCTCAGGATGGTCCTGTGTTGCCTCGCGTGCATGCTGTACCTTGAGTATCGCGGTAAAAGCCGAGGTTTCGCCAACCAACGAACGCGCTGCGATTTCTGCCGCGACCACCGCGAGCATACCCGGCAGAATGATGTTCAAGTTGCCGGTCAACTCAACCAATGCAACCAGAGCTGCCAATGGTGCTCGTAACACAGCGCCCATCATCGCCACCATACCAATCATGGCATAAAACCCGGCCGTACCCGTGTAGTCGGTACTCCACTCGAAAAGCAGCAAGGCGATGATGCCGCCAACGGATCCGCCGACCACCAGCGACGGTCCGATCAGGCCACCAGGCACGCGCAAACCGATGGCAAACGCCGTGGCAACCAGTTTGGCCACTACCAACAGCAACAAGGTCTGCAGATCCATGCCATTGTGGAAGATACGGTTCAAGGCATCGTAGCTCAGCCCCATGATCTCTGGTGCCCATTGTGCCAGCACCCCGGTCACCAGCCCGGCCAGCACATATGCTGGCAGTGGACGCCAGTTGATGGTCTGTGTTGCGATGTACTGCACAGCAAGTATAAAACCGGCTGCCAGCAAGCCGATCAACACACCCATAACCAGGATCATCGGCAATTCGATCAATGATCCAATCGATACCGCAGGCACGTCGAATGCAGGACTCGGGCCGTAGACGAGTCGACCGATAATGGCGCCCACGACCGACGCGACGATCACCGGCAAGATATTAGTGATCGTGTAACGCACCCGCAGCACTTCGATCACAAAAATAACCCCGGCAAGCGGCGTGTTGAACGCCGCCGCAATCGCCGCAGCACCACCGGCTGCTGCCAGCAGATAACTGTCATCCTCATTCAGTTTGATCCGGGCTGTTAGCAGGCTGGTTGTCGCCGCACCCAGGTGCACACCGGGGCCTTCACGATCCACCGAGTGACCGGAAACAATTGCTAACCAACCGCCAAAAAACTGCACGACCGCATTGGTCAAAGGCAGCCTTTGCTTGCGAAAACGCAGGTAATTCAGCACATGCACGATGCCTACTGCTCGCTGCCCGGCAGGCAGGCGTTCAAAGATCAATCCGACAACCAGCGCGCCCGCGACGGGCAACAGAAATCGCAACCAGCCAGGCAGCGCCTCATAGTTGCCCGTCTGACCATCGGGTAACAACCAGTATTGACTGAAATCGATGGCAAATCGGAACAAGGTAACAAGCACACCCGCCATCAGGCCTACGAGTGCACCAAGCAAAGAAATTCGTAGCAGTAGTCTATCCAATTACAATTAAGGGAACAGCAATAAAATGAGAACTGAGGGCTTGTTATTTAATCCATTTTTCACGATTGGTCAAAATTCAGTCTCACCCTCTCCTGTCACATGGGATACACAGGCACCGCCTGTAACGGAAACACGATCATTATCGCTCGGTTCATTATCGAACGCGCACCTTTCGGCAGCATCAGAACCAGCGCTAGCCCGTATTTCTCACCAGGATCACGGGAGCAGGCGCTGGACAGAGCCCGCCTGTCTCGCCAGATGGACGAGCCCTCACTTGATCTTTGAATCCTACGCCGCCTGGTGAGAAATGCGGGCTAGCCCTCTGGCAGTTACCGCGGTACCACGCACCAACGCCTCGCCAACTCCGAGAAGCAGCAACAAACCACCCAGGAATTATACTGAAAGAAAGAGCATCGAGATACAGTCGCTATGTCAACGGAACCATCAACGCGTTTCCTGGTAGAGATGTACATCAGTCTGTGGAAACGGTATCGAGACACCTTCAGCATCAAAGCGACGTTTGACCTCGCGTGTTATGTACCAGTAAACCTCCCAATAGTTTTCCGGCTTTACCCAGGGGCGGCAAATAAAATTCACCGATGAGTCGGCAAGCTGGTGGAGTTTGACGACTGGAGCGGGCTCCTTTAGCACAAGCTCATGCGCTTTGACGATGTCCTCGAGTATTTGCTGCGCCTTGTCTATATCATCACCGTAACCGATACCGAACAACAGATCAATGCGTCGTTGGGTGATACCGGTGACATTGGTAATCACATCGCCCCAAACCGAATTGTTGGGCACGATCACCAGCTGGTTGTCCGGTGTTCTCATTTGTGTGGACAACAGATTCATCGACTCGACCTTGCCAAGCGCACCTGCGACGTTGACAAAATCACCCACATCAAAAGGCCGATAGATCAACATAAGGATTCCACTGGCAAAATTGCTGAGCGAATTCTGCAGCGCAAACGCAATCACGAAACCGGCAGCACCGATAACTGCAAGCACGGGACCGACATTGATCTCGAGCGCCGACAGGCCGACAAAGAATCCAATGAACAGGACGAGTCGACGAGCGCTTATCACCAGAAAATCGCGCAGTAGGGATGACAGTTTTCTGGATCGGGACATGGCCTGTTGTGTCGCTTTCCCAGCCACGATTGAGAGTAGATAGAAAATGATCACGATTACGAGAAACTGTATGATGTTGACAGCCCAGCGAAAACCGCCTTCCGCCGACATCAACCAGCCCGTTATCGTTGTCCAGGTAGCGCTCGTATCGGTCACATCCAGCTTGACCCCGGACACCGCCTTGATGTAGGCGTCGTATTCCTTGGTGTCCCCACCCTTCGCAGCCAGTTCGGCAAGCACGAACTTGTAGCGGTCGATCAGCGCAGTTCGCTCTGCCCGGAGCTGCGTAACATGCTTGATCAGCGCCGTTTTGAGATCGTCCTTGGCCTCTTCATCCGTGGGCGGCGAAGCCGGCGCTTCCGCATCCGCTTCCGGTTTAACTTTCTCTTGCGCGGCTTCGATGGCTTTCTGTACTTCGGCATCCTGGGCAGACTGCTTTTCGGCCTCCTCAGCCGCTTTCAAAGCTTGCGATGCTTCCTTGACGGTCTCTGCAACTTTCTCTTTGTCCGCTTCCAGCTTCGCTTCCTCCGCGTCCTTCAGCGCCTGCTCAACCGCTTTGGCTTTCTTGATCTCTTGCTTCTTGTAATAAGCCGCCACTTCGGCGTTACTGATCTCATCCACTTTGTCCTGCAGAATCCGCTGCCAGGCTTTTGCCTCGGCTTTGAGTTCGCATTTTGTGAGCGGCTTCACCCGATGTGACAATACCACCGCAGGCACGTTGGGATCCTTGTTGGTCACCGCTTTCAGATCATCGGGGCATTCCTTCGCAACAAGAACGCGAGGCAATAACAATAGGACAATCAGCGCCGGTCCCAGTAATTTCATCCAAAGGGCATTTCTGTTCGTATCTTTCATTTAGTTGGAACCCGTCCTGCTGGTTTCGGCTCATTAGCGCGCCAGGATATCGTTCGCAGCGGGTGACCCGCTCAGCCTTGCTGTCAGGATAAGCGACCGCGTTGTTGGCTGCTGTCATTATAAACGGAAATGGTCGCAGCCTGCGTCGTTTTCGCTCAGCTGCAGGTGCTCGTCGCGTCCGGGGTTGAGCTCAGCCCCGCCTTGCGGCGTATGCGCCAGCCCGGCGCGTCGAATACCCAGAGCGATCTCACCCCGGGTGTCAGCGGCT
>JABDQW010000088.1 GCA_013042055.1 Gammaproteobacteria bacterium
CGCCGCTCTGGAGCGAAAAGCGTAGCCATAGCTACGGTTTGAGTGAAGAGCAAGCTTTCGCAAGCCGTAACGATTGGCTCGCAGCGTGAAGTGCGTTTGTTTCAGAGGCGGCAATTGGGCTTTTTGTTTTGAGCCTGTGCTTTATTGTAGGCTTCGAGCGCACGGGGCATTCTGGCGTTCAGGTCCTTGATACGCGTCTTACTCGAAGGATGGGTCGATAAGAATTCTGGCGCACCACCGCCAGCCTTTGACATGTTTTCCCACAACTTTACACTTTCTTTTGGGTCAAAACCCGATTTTGCCATCAGATCCAGGCCTATCAAATCGGCCTCCGATTCGTGGGTTCGACTGAAGGGTAAGATCACACCATATTGCACGCCGAGTCCGAGGCCGGCCAGTACTAACTTTTTATTACTGTCGCTGGTCTGACTAGTACCCAACGCTATGGTTGCGATAGCGATGCCCGTTTGTGCAGCAAGCTGATCGGATACACGCTCGTTACCGTGCTGAGCAATGACATGCGCTAGCTCATGGCCCATTACCGCGGCTACCTGGTGTTGATTCACGGCATATTTCAACAAGCCCTCGTACACGCCGATCTTGTTTCCAGGCAGGGCAAAAGCATTGGCTTGATCATCAGCGAATACGCGCACTTCCCACAATGCCGGATCACGGTCCTTTTCGAGCTGAGGAATGATGGTGTCGGCAATACACTGAACATAGGCACGCATGTTTGCGTTCTTGCTTTCCGGTGTTTGCTGTTTGATTTGTTCGAAACTCTGCACACCCATGCTGTTGATCTGGTCTTCCGGGAGCAAGCGCAATTGCGACCGGCCCTCGGGTGATGTCGCGCAGGAGGACAAGGTCAGTAACACGCAGGTCGTCGCTGCGGTGGCCAATAAAAAACGGAGCGGATTAAAAGGCATCGTCGTCATAACCAAGTTCCAATCAAAGCTGTTTGATTTTATCAAGAATTTCCTGCGCATGTCCGTCGGCGCTGACACCATACATCGCTTCTTGCAAAATACCTTGCTTGTCGATGATGAAGGTCGATCTTACAATCCCCATTTTTCTGTCGCCATTCTTGATTTTTTCTTGCCACACGCCATATGACTCACACATGTTGCCCGTAGTGTCGGCTAATAATTTCACACTCAGATCATATTTATCCATGAAAGCCTGGTGACTATCACAGGAATCTTTGCTGACACCGAGGATAACCGTGTCAAGATCAGCGAACGCATTGGCGAGTGCGGTGAACTGCTTAGCTTCCAGGGTACAACCCGGCGTATCATCTTTCGGATAAAAATACAGCACGATATTCTTGCTATTCCTGTAATCGGACAAATTTTTTACATTTCCATGCGCATCCGGGGCCTCGAAATCGGGTGCTAATTGGTTATTCTCTAACATATTATCTCCTGTGAAAAAGTTGCTCTTAAGCGTCGTTTATCTCCTCATAAGCCTGATCGCGAAATCTTGGCGTACAGATAGCTAAAAAAACCAAATCCTCCGGACCGGAATTGGTGATACGCTGACGGCACATCGGTGGAATCAGCACGACGTCGCCTGCCCTGACGTCGGTTGGCGGCAAATCACCAATCTCGACACGGCCGCAACCGTGGACAATAACATAACGCTCAACAATATTGTGCAGCCGATGCCAGCCAGTGGTTATGCCCGGTTCGACGCGTGCGCGTGCAATCGAAATCTCAGGATCATCAGCTGAGTTTGATACTTCGGTGATAAAACAACCTTCCGATGTGTAAAATTCATCATCTGCTTGAAACCGGCGAACTCTTGCGCTGATCGTCATGCCTTGACTCACGCCTCGAGCTCCCCGGCAAGATGAATGACGCGCGCCGAGACCGCCATGGTCAGTAATACAGCCGTGCCAAATGCATACAGTCCATAATGCGTCTCTACACTGGCAACAGCGCCCAGCTTAACCGCCACTACCAACAAGGCCACGACAAATACATCCAACATGGACCACTTGCCGTATTGATGCATCAAGTGCAAGTAACGGTGCATTTTTTCTTTATGTGCGTTTCGTGAGAACAATAGCCTGAATAAAACAGCCAACTTGAAAATAGGCAACAACACACTAAACATCAGGATAACAACGAACAGAAAGAACTTTTGTTCGTCCAGCAACTGTCCAAGCCCAGAGACGATCGAGAAAGTATTTTCCACAAAATAGAATTTCTCCAGCGTGAGTATTGGCGCTGTCAAACCGACACCCAGACAAATCGTCGTGATAAGCAATAACAGCGACAACAGTTTTGACTCAGTGGGATAGCAGCTAGCGATACCTCGACAATCGTTTTTCATCGGACAGAGCTATTAGGTCTATATTGCCTAAGCTGCCTGTCGTGTATCTTCGATAGCAACGCTAATCCCGTGGCGGCGCCAATCAATGCATATGCCATATCGGATTGCGTATCCCATTCGTACCCCTGCATGCCGAGGAAAGCGTCAGCGGCTTCGGCACTAATAAGCGCTACCCCCCATTCCAACAGTTCATAAAATGCACTCAGCGCAAGGCAGAAACAGATAATGAAAAAAGTACGCCAGTTTCTGCCATTGATGATATTCAACCTGATGATGATCTCTCTCGCAATCATGGCAGGCACGAGTCCCTGCATAAAATGCCCCAGTTTATCAAAATTATTTCGCTCGAATCCAAAGGTGATTTTCATCTCATTAAATAAGGGCACTTCGGCGTAGGTGTAGTGGCCGCCCACCAGCAGAACAAAACAATGCAGCAGAATCAGCAGGTACAGCAAAGAGGTTAGTCTAAACGACCTATAGGTTACGGCCAGAACAAACACACCCAGAATGACTGGAAACACTTCGAGAAACCAGGTTGCTCGGTCTTTCGGTTCGATTGCTGACCAGAGGAAGACACCGGCGAGTAGTGTGATCCAGAGAATTTTTTTCAGCATATGAACACGCCTGACAGCAGCAACAAGCAAATAGATATCAGCACTGACCCAAGGCTCTCAATAGAACTAAAGACGGCCATGTCAGGCCGTGGCCAGAGCCAATGCAGCGGCAAACAGACACGTCAAAACAACTGCCGTCAGCACTCTGCGCATCGGCAGGTACCACTCCGGTAAAATACCCCTGCGGCTGGTATGGCTGTCAGCCCAGTACAAAACGGCAAATCCAACTATTAGCAATCCGTAAGCCAACAGCGTGGGTATCAGCAGTGTTAACCAGGCAAGCAGCGCTGGTAGCACGCTCAATCCGAGCTCGGCATTGGCGATTGCGCTTTCTCTCGTCATCGCCACCCCCCAGTGGATAGCGCCCATGAACGCCAGTATCATCGCCGCGTATGTAGTCAGAATTAAATGCGGATCATTAACCCCTGGCAACGAGACCCAAGTCGCGACACTGAAGACAATAAAGGGTATTAGTCCAGCGTAACCTAGTAATCTTGCCAATTGCTGTAATTTCATTACTAACCCACCAGAATTGCTGTCATGTTCCATCACTTAATCGGGAGATGGTGTCGATCTTGAGACTAAGACCAGCCACATAAATTTTGCCAATCCCTCGGTAACGCGGCCGTATGCGCTATTTTATCAAACCGGGCCGCACTATCTGCATCTTGATCTCACGTGGATATTGCACGAAGGCTAATGAATCCTCAATAGCCAGGTTGGTCTGCCTTCGTGCGACACCCGAGTAAGGAACTCGATAGTTCTAGAATAAACGGCCAAATGCTATGATTGCGATTGTTAGCAGCTTATGGCGAGTCAATCATCTTTTGTCTGTCATGCACACAGTAGCGGTATGAAAACGCCTGATTTCCAGTCGCTCAAGTCCATCGGTCCAGGCATCGTGATCGCAGCAACCGGTGTCGGCGCCGGCGACTTGATCGCTGCCTCTGTTTCAGGTGCCCGATATGGGACGGCAATTCTCTGGGCTGCCGTTGTTGGCGCTATCGTCAAATATGTGATCAATGAGAATCTTGCACGCTGGCAGCTGGTCACCGGCAGCACTTTACTGGAAGGCTGGATTCAACGCTTGCCGCGTTTTGTTTCCATCTATTTTATCTTGTACCTGTTTTTGTGGTCGTTCATCGTAGCCGGGGCACTGATTGCTGCGACAGGGCTTGCTGCACATGCGATTGTGCCGTCATTGTCGGTCGAGGCCTGGGGCGTTATCCATTCTATCCTGGCTTTGATCATCGTCTGGTTGGGCGCCTACCGACTGATCGAACGAATCATGAAGCTGTTAATCGCCATTATGTTCGTCGTGGTCATGGTGTGTGCCGCTGTATTGTTGCCCTCGTCGAGTGAGTGGCTGACAGGCATTCTTGTTCCGACACTGCCGGAAGGCTCGATCGTTTTCGTGCTCGGTGTCATCGGCGGCGTCGGAGGCAGTGTGACTGTATTGAGTTACGGGTACTGGATACGTGAGAAACAATGGGCAGGCAGTCACTATATTCCTCAATGCCGCACCGATCTGGCGGTCGCCTATATTCTGACTGGCCTATTCGGCCTTGCCGTGATGATTATTGCCGCGGGTGTGCAGCCTGAAGTGGTTGAGGGTAGTCGGATGATTCTGGCGGTCGCGGAGCACCTCGAAACCAGTCTTGGCCCCTTCGGTAAATGGTTATTTCTGCTAGGTTTCTGGGGGGCGGTATTCAGTTCCATGATCGGTGTTTGGGACGGGGTACCCTATCTGTTCACGGATTATATGATTGCTAGCAGACGTAGCAACACTGAAGTAGTGACCACGAAATATACAAAAACGCGCTATTACCGCCTCTATTTGCTCTATCTTGCGATACCACCCATGGTTTTGCTTGGCTACGGCAAACCGGTGTGGATTGTCGTGGTCTATTCTGTGGCCGGCGCGTTTTTCATGCCTTTTCTTGCGCTACTGCTGCTGTACATGAACAACCAGCGTCAATGGCTTCAACGGTTCAGCAACAGCTACATATCGAACGCGATTCTTATCGTGTCCGTGCTACTGTTCGGCTATTTGCTGCTTGCAAAGACACTACGCTTGTTCTGATTGAAAACGTCAATCAGTAATCGATTGGTTAAACAGGAAAGCCTTTGCTGAGTCTTCTATACTCTCCTATATTGGTCAGCGCATGCCATGCTGGTCCGGCATGGCCGCTATCTGCTCGAACGTAGGAGAAAAAACCTATGAAGCTGCCATCCATGTTATTGATCGGTATCGGTCTTGTGTCTTTCTCGATGATCGTACACGCAGAAACGATGCCTGACAATCTTATAGACCTGACCTCTCATAGCGTCGGTTATTTTTCTATCATCATCTTTGCGCTTGCCTACCTCGCCGTGATGACCGAAGAATTCACGCGGCTACGTAAATCGAAACCTGTTCTTCTGGCCGCGGGCGCCATTTGGATCCTGATCGCGTGGACTTATGTACAAAACGGCATGCCTGATGCCGTTGGTTCCGCGGTTCGTCACAACATTCTCGAATATGCCGAGCTGTTGCTGTTTCTACTGGTTGCGATGACGTATATCAACTCAATGGACGAACGTCAGGTGTTTGAATCACTGCGCGTGTGGCTGGTTCGTTCCGGATTCAGTTATCGGACACTGTTCTGGGTAACCGGATTATTTGCCTTCTGCCTCTCACCCATTGCAGACAATCTGACAACCGCACTATTGATGTGTGCGGTCGTCCTGGCGGTGGGTCGCGATTCGACACGCTTCATTACCCTGGCCTGTATCAATATCGTTGTCGCAGCCAATGCCGGCGGTGCATTCAGTCCGTTCGGCGATATCACCACGTTGATGGTATGGCAAAAGGGCATGTTGCCGTTCCAATCCTTTCTGGTGTTATTCGTACCATCGCTTGTTAACTGGCTTGTGCCTGCAGTCATCATGTACTTGTTCATAGACTACAGTCGGCCTAAGCCGGTTGATCAGCCAATCCAATTGCGTCGCGGTGCGCGCCGTATTATCTTTTTGTTTCTAATGACGATTGCCACTGCTGTCGTTTTTGAGAACGTACTGCATCTACCGGCGATGATGGGTATGATGCTGGGCATGGCTTATCTGCAACTTTTCGGTTACTACCTGAAAACCAGTTTTGGTCGAGAGCGACGACAGCAGCAACGACGCGATACTGACAGCATCGATCGAGATCGACGCCGCCGCTATGATCGACGCAGTACTGCCGGTCCTGTCGGTGATGTCAAATTCGATATCTTCAGCCGAGTCGGTCGAGCCGAATGGGACACCTTACTGTTCTTCTACGGCGTCATTATGTGCGTCGGCGGTCTCGGATTTATCGGTTACCTGAGCTTGATGTCAGAGCAATTGTACGTCGAGTGGGGAGCTACCGGCGCAAACATACTGGTCGGAATTGCTTCGGCGCTGATCGACAATATTCCGGTGATGTTTGCCGTTCTTACCATGGAACCCCAAATGTCAGAAGGCCAGTGGTTACTGGTAACCTTGACCGCCGGGGTTGGCGGTAGTCTGCTGTCGATCGGGTCAGCCGCCGGTATCGCCCTGATGGGCCGTGCCCGTGGCAAGTACACGTTCTTCAGCCATTTACGCTGGACCCCGGTCATCGCACTGGGGTATGCAGCAGCCATCATCTGTCATATGTGGCTCAATCGAGAACTGTTCTAATCCTACCTTATCTCCCCCAGATTTCTGACAGAGACAATGAGTCCGCGAATAAGGCCAAAACGCCTTTGTTTTATGCATTATTCGCGTTCTTTGCGTTTTTTCGGACTTACTCACGCCGATGTTGCCGGCTCCAGCGGTGTTCAAACGAGATTACGTTAAATGACGCGTTCGTTGCCGCCATCCACAGGGACCTGTGCACCCGTCGTTTTCGCGAATGGCTTCCCGGCCATGGCGCAGACCATGTCCGCGACATTGCGCGAACTGACCTCAGTACTCAAGACGTTGTTCGCCTTGTACTCCTGCACGCTCATACCATAACTTGCCGCTCGGCCTTGCAATATTTCATCGGTCCAGACACCAGTGTCGAAAACAGCGTTGGGATGAATGGTGTTGACCCGGATATTATCCTTGCCGAGTTCAAGCGCTGCGATTCGGGCGAGCTGGGTTAGCCCAGCTTTTGCCGCAGAATAAGCTGCGGCACCCGGCCCCGGTGCTGGCACATTCTTGGTTGCGATGATGACGATGGAGGATTCGATACCAAAGCGCAAATATGGAATCGCATATTTCAGCAAGCGCTGATGGCTAGTCAGATTCATATCCAAACCTGTCTGCCAGGTGCTTTCCTGCATGTCTTCAATTTTCTCGTTTGCGGCGAACACACCAGCGTTACTGACCAGAATGTCGAGACCACCGAAACGGCGGACGGTCAGATCGACTGCGCGTTTCAAATCGGTATCGCGGGTAACGTCACCGACGATTTCCAGCACGTGCTCGCTCCGGTACATACCCTCGACCACTGGATTAACATCCAGTGCCGCCACCGCGGCTCCCTTGGCAATCAGTGCCTCCACACAGGCTCGGCCAATACCGCTAGCTGCGCCCGTAATCAGCGCGACTTTTCCTTGAAACTCCGGGTTCGTTTTGTTGCTGGCTAATTTCGCTTGCTCGAGTTCCCAGTATTCGACTTCGAACAAGTCCTTCTCTGGCAGGGCTCGCCAACCACCAAGCTGTTCTGCGATCTGAATTGCGTTTATCGTATGCCTGCTGATATCGGCAATGATTGCCGCTTCTGACAAACTTGTACCGAATGCGATCAAACCCTGCTTTTTCCATACCGCCCACCTGGGTGCACGATCGAGACACTGCTGAGCTCCATTTGTATTCCTGTCAAAATAAGATCGGTAGGCAGCAGTATAGGAATCAACCGGATTGCTATTTGGATCGTGCTCATCGTCGATAATCAATGGTATTTGCTTGGTACGAATAATATGGTCAGGTGTTAACGGTCCCCGGCACGCTATGGCGTCAACTGTTTCGAGGCTGGCGAAGGTGAGCGCCTCTGCACTGGTGTCGATGCTGGCATAGACAGCGCCGCCTCTTGCAGTTGCAACCTGCTGTCGTGTTCTAGCCAGTGTGACAAGATCAATTTCGTTCTGACTTGCGCTGTTGATCTCGAGTACGGTGTTCGCGTCGATGTAAGCTTCGGCGCGCGTGACGATGTCGATCATTTTTTCGTAACTGCGCCTGGCATCGTCGTCGAACGTAAACACGCCATGGTTATTCAGAACCATGCCTTGATACTGAGACCAGTCGATATCCTTCGACATCTCGTGGACTTTTTTCGCCAATAAAAAGCCCGGCATCACGTAGGGTATCAGAAGTAGACTATCTCCGTATATTTGTTTGATCCTGTCTTCACCACCGGGTGTATTGGTTATCGTAACGACAGCGTCTGCATGCGTGTGATCAACATAGCGAAAAGGTATGATCGCGTGCAACACGGCTTCGACCGAGGGATTTGGCGCATAAGGATCTGTCATCGCAGCACGCTGCATGCGGACCATATCGACATCACTCAATTGATCGAAACCCGCCATGTGCCGAAGCACATCCAGCCTGACAGGTGCAAAGCCAGCCGCCTCGATCGAACTCAGATCCCAACCGCTGCCTTTAACGTAGAGAAGCGCCTCGTCCTCGCCAAACAGATTTTTTGCCTCGAGCTTAACAGAGGTATTGCCACCCCCGTGGAGCACCAGATCCGGATTCTGCCCCAACAATCGGGAGCTATAGGCCCGCAGTTGCAATGGATCATCTGCATAAGCTTCAGCGTCACTATCTGACCATAGACTTTTCATATACTGACTATATCGAGTAGCTGCATCAGGCCGGCTATGGAATCACATATACCGCTCTGCTGCAAGCGCATTCAGGGCACCGACATAATCCGGATTCCAGTAGCAAGCACGAAACGGGCTTGCTGTTATGTCATTCTATCTTGATGTAGGCGAAACCCTGTCGCTGCAGTTCGGCGATTCTGACCACGCCGGAAGGCACTAGCTCCACCCCGGGATAGAGCTCTTTTTTGTTGAGATCGATTTGACTGCGGGTGATATCGCACAATTCCAGCTTCACATTCTGAACATCGTGTAGCGCACTCAATCGCCCGCTCAGATTTTCTCTGCGCTCTGCAAGCGCCGCATCGCTTTTGAACGGTGTTTGATCGAGCGTGTTGTTCGTCAGAAAGCGGATACCGTGCGAAATGAAAACGATCCTGACGTCGTACTCGATCAGTTCATCCTGATAATGGGTCACCATGTTGTTGATGCTGGTCAGCATTGCGCTGAATCGCCGGGGATCACTAAAATCCGCGTGGTATACCACTTGTGCGATATCATCGTCGTCGGCGGCTGCGCCAGCAGGCAGGCCGATACAACTCAGGGACACAAACAGCAGTGTGGCCAATCTGCAAAAGCTTAAAGGATAGGTAAACATGACGCACCTCCTGGGGTCAGGATAATCAATAGCACTTCTATTCTATAAGGATCGGCTACCAATATCACGGGCGTATTTAAACCGCCTGGTGAGAAATGCGGGTTAGCATCGCGATCGGACCGATCCGGCCGTTCCGACAGATAGTCCTATCGGGATGGTGCAAAAAGTGTTATTTTTCTTGTCAGTCTCAAGCTTGGCGTTATCTCAGCGACCACCGTCACATACGCGTTAAAATTACGAGTTAGTTCGAATTGATTAAGTATATCTACGATATCAAGAGCCCATATCCGTCATGACCAGCACGCAATCTACACCCTCACATGTAAGAAAAACTAAAATCGTCGCCACCATCGGCCCAGCCTGTTCGTCTCCGGCGATGCTCAAGTCGATGATTGAGGCAGGTATGAACGTGGCGCGTTTGAACCTGTCCCACGGCACGCTAGAGGCGCATCGGGAACAGATCACGCGACTGCGCACCGCAGCCAGTCAACTCAAGAAAAACATCGCGATCATGATCGATACGCGTGGTATCGAAATTCGTACCGGTCTGATGCAAGATGTTTCAGCTGAACTGTTGCCGGGTGAAAACTTCAGCCTGCACACCGACGAGAAACCCGGTGATGTTAGCGGGGTATCAGTAACCTATCAGAAACTGTTCGAGGAAGTCCGTCAGGGCACTCCGATTCTGCTCGACGATGGTGCGATCGAACTGGAAGTCACCCGGATTGACGATGGTGTGATTCATTGTCGTGTGGTTCATGGCGGCAGACTGGGCCATTCAAAAAGCGTCAATCTGCCGGAAACGCAGCTGTCCCTTAGTGCCGTTAGCCCAGAAAACCGTGATGATATTGTCAAAGAGCTCAATTTTGCTGCCGAAAACGATGTCGACTACATCGCGGCTTCCTTCATCCAGAGTGCCGACGATATCCACAAAATGCGGGAAATACTCAATCAGGACCAGGTTCACATTCCGATCATCGCGAAGATAGAGAACCGGGCTGGTGTGGCACACATGGAGGAAATCGTCGAAGCTGCCGATGGTATCATGGTCGCACGTGGTGATCTCGGCGTGGAATTACCCTTGGCTGACGTTCCCAGCACACAGAAACATATCATCAGAACCACAGTCAGCAACGGCAAACCTGTGATCACCGCGACACAGATGCTGGCATCAATGGAAACCAATCCAAAACCCACGCGCGCTGAAGCGAGTGATGTTGCCAACGCGATTCTCGATGGAACCTCGGCGGTCATGCTCTCCGGCGAGACCGCGGTCGGTCACTACCCGGTAGAGGCTGTGCGCACGCTGTCGACCATCGCCATGCGCGCAGAGGCGGCTTTGAGCGAATACGGCTATCTACAAAAGATCAAACCTCACCCGTCCAATGTGGTCACGGAATCGGTGGCACAGGCTTCAGTCAGCATGGCCATAAACCTGCAGGCAGCGGCGATCATCTGCCTCACCGAAACTGGATTTTCATCTCGACTCATTTCGAAATACCGCCCGGCCTGCCCGATACTGGCCATTACCTCCTCACAAATCGTTGCACGCAAACTGTGCATGAACTGGGGGGTGATCCCGGTGCTGTATCAGGGCGAGCTATCCGATCTGTCACGCATCGAGTTTGCTGTTGCTGAAGCGAGACGAGTCGTCCTTGCCAATGACGGCGACACCCTGATCGTCACCGCCGGTCACCATCAGCAGGCTGGCGGTACCGATCTGATACGTGTCATTACACTGTAGGAAAATCGAGCCTGTAACTTGTATTTAGCCGCGAAGCACGCAAAAGGCGCGAATGTTTAATCATAAGGTGCGCTGTGCGCACCTTATGATTAAACCGCGTTCGAGTAGAGTTGTGATAGATCCTGCCGCGAACACTGTACACCCAGGCGTGCCCACTGAATCAAGTAAAAAACTACGTAGTCTAAATACATTCGCGTCCTTTGCGTGTTTCGCGGCCAATACTTAGATCTTACCAATCAAGTTGACGAAGACGCCCTGGGAGTCGTAATCCAGATCGGTCAGATCGTCGGAAAAATCGGCGAAGTTATAGCCCATACCTAACTTGAGGTTCTTGCCGATGTGGCGGTAAATGCCCCAAAGCGTCCCGCTCCGTCTATCCTGCGCCTCGGGTAAATCGAGCAAACGCGCTTCGACAATCGCATCCCACTTGTGAACAAAATGCCAGTCAGCACGTAACACATACAGGCTGGCCGTACTGTCAAAGAATTCAACATTGACCCTGTCCTGGCTGACCTGGCCGAGACGATACGCATATTTGCCGCCTAAACTCCAGCGCTTGGACAGGTCATAGATCGAGTCGATCGACAGGATATGGCTCTTCTGGATGAAATCGACAGCCGTGTACTGGTTCGTCACCTGGTCGGTCGTGGGCATGTTAAAGAAGTAGGTGTATTTGAATAAGGTGTTCCAACGATCGTTGCTGACCGGACGGTAACCAGAACCGAATACGGCTTCGGTGAATTTGCCATCGAAGAACTCGCCCTGCGAGCTGTCGCTGTGGGAAAAGTTTAGCTTACCGAGAAGCCGCCACGAGGGATCCAGCTGATGTTGAATATTACTCTTGAGCAACCAGGTCGCGCGATTGTTCGTGACGCCGGTGGAATCTTCGGTATCGTCGGTCCGGTACTCGATCGCCGCTGCGCCCAACGTCGCTGCATGGGTATACCCCAGCGTCAGGCCGACTGCTTTACGATCGGTTTCTGCGCCAGTAGTGTTATCTGAGAGCGTACCCACTTCGACGCTGACTCCATAGGTCCAGCGGTCAGTCGGCGCGAGATCGACGCCCAGCGCGTGCGTCAGAGCCGTCGGCACATCACCATGGGAATAGCGTTGTTCACCGTAGATGCTGGCCGTGTCTGAATAGCGCGTCCGAAAGCCGGTGTTCATATTGCCACTGCGTGATCGCAGACCATTGTCGGTACGCTCATTCACCAGCGAGTAGTTCCAGTAGATGCTGCTGCGGTCTGAAATCAGATAATCAGAACCCAGTCTTGCACCCGGTCCCGTGTCTCCATGAGACAGTTCGCCATCCAGATTCAGTTTCTTGGTGGCACGAATCTGACCACCGCCACCGATGCGATTGTTGTCCTCGCGGTTGCCTGTCGTGTTGGCTGTGAGCTGGCTGAAACCATAGGCCGTCCAAGCTTTTCTCGAATCGTAGGATGCCTGCAAGGCCAGATCAAACCGGTCACCCTGTTTTTGCGTGACTGGCACATCCGCCGAGTTGTCCTCCCGGCTGTCAAAACGGCCACCAGCAGTCAAACGCCAGTTTTCATTCAGCACATAATCCGCATCAGCATCGACAGCGGCCACGTTGAGTGCGTCTTTCTGCTCGTTGCTATCCGCCTTCACATTCAAGCGGGTGCGTTCTGTCAGGGTGATATTGAGTTTACCGCCATACTGATCGACATCAGTCGGACTCAGCTGGCCTGGTGCGGCAAAACCTGCTTCGCGGTTCTGCACATAAACACTGGCCGAACCGGCAGTACCACTGAAGATTTCGTCTAGTCGTGAACTGGCTTCAATCCGGTAAGCATTGGCAGTGTCGTCGGGATTCAGGCCCTGGTCAAGCGGGTTGAAACTGAAACCGCCGTCATTTGAATTCAGCGCGCTGCTGCCGTCACCTTCGCTGCTGGCGAATTCGGCTTTCAACCAGGTACCGGCATTCTTGCGCAAGGTCAGATCAACGCCGCTTAGTGCGTTTTCATTATCGGCTTCATCCTGCTGACTCGCAGTAACACCGAGTTTTACCTTGTCGTTGAGCCAGTAATGCGCACGGCCACCGACAGCAACGTCATTGATTTCTTCGAATCCGGGGGTGTATTCATAACGTGCGACCAAAAATGCCGGGTTACCGCTCAATGAGGTTTCCTGCACGAGCAAGTCATCATCGGCGGTAGATGCCAACGGTTCACTCAACAGAATGCGTCCCTGAATGTAATCGATATCGTAATCGATGGCCGGTGTCAGGTTCTTGACCCCGATCACAACGCCGGAGTCCTTGTCACGTATTTCGATGCGCAGACGTTCGGATCCGATCAGAATGTCCTGGTGACGCAGGAAATAAAGCGAACCACCGGTACCACGATATTCATCACGACCGGACACCGTCCCAGGCTCGGCCGCAAATCCGCCAACCATGATCTTGTTTTCACCGGAGCTGGTCGTTTCGGAGCTAACGAAATAACCGTTGGCACCATATAAGCCTCTGTCGATCTGTGCCAGATCGGTGTCAGTGTAACTGATCACGAAATTGCCCCACATGCCGAAACTGTCATCTTTGCGCAACTTCAGATAGAACTTGCCGGATGTTGGCGCATTTTCAGTTACGGTGGAATCATCACCGAAGGTCGGATAGGCCCGATCGGGATCAACGCGTCGAAACAGTGCTCTTGGGTCTTTTTCGATAAAGTTGGAGAACAACTCATTGACCGGTCCCTCTCGGGTGTCGGCACTGGAAACGAGCTGCCAGTCATTGCCGAACTTACCGTTGGTGTAATAAGCCAGGCGACCTTCAATATTCAAGTCACTGTCATAACTGGTTTCATCGCCGGTGACCAGTTCTGCAGGGCCGTTGGTGCTGTCTTTGACCATCGTAAAATCGGCTATACCGACATAGAACCAGTCATTTTTCTTGAACTGCATCTCACGCAGGTACAGTTCACCATTGCCGGCCTCGTCGAGTACCGCGACTTCGACCGAGTGATAACCTTTTTCAAAGATTTCTTCGGCGACGAAGGTGCCGTCATCACTGACGGGTATACGCCGACCCGCCAGCCACACACTGTGACCTTCGGGTATCTGGCTGCCGTTGACCAGCACGCTACCGCCAACCAGCGGAATGTTCTGTCTGATCAGATGGTTCTCGCCGTAGCCGACCAGCTGTTCCACGGTGATCGTCTCGCCGGTGAAAGTCTGTATTTCCTCGTCGCTGAGTTCATCGACGAGCCATAATGGCAAGGTGCGTGTTTCATCAAAATTGCCGTCGCTGTCATAAATACGCAACAGATATTCGAGCTTGATCACCGGCGCGGTGAACGTATCCAGGTTCGCGTTCCAGACCGCCGAGTTATTCTGATCAACGTCAACGACCGCAACGGGTTCATCGTGCGTCGACTGACCTTCCTCGAATATGCGGACCTCGGCGCGGTCGATGAAGCTTGGATAGTTAGTGTAAACACGGAAGCTGATCGTGTTCTCGGCCAGCGGTGTGTTCGGATCATCCTGATAGCGAACTCGGTTTGGCCAGGCGGTCACGTTAAGGCGTGGTCGCAGCTCCAGATTGTCGAAGCGGAACTGAATATCGGCTTTTTCGAGCTCGACGTCGGTACAACGTTGCAGATCAGCAATGCTCTTAAACGGATCGGACTCCGGTTCACCATCGATCGTTATACGCATCAGGTTGAGCGCGTAAGGATTGTGCGCTTCGGCCTCACGGTCGATCCGCTCGATATCCATACCTTCGTTCTCTTCGAGTACCGCAAGTTCATCGTAAAGCACAGCCACTTCGACGCGCGAGCCATCGAATTGGATAAAGCCGGTGCTGGCGACGTCCTTGGAATGCACAAATCCGAGCCCTTCGTATTCCACCTGTTTGTCGCTCAGGCCGAGCTCCTGCTGGATCATTTCCATGGTTCGTCGTGCGCGCGATGTGGATAGACCAATATCGTCGCCGTAGACCATCGAGGCGCGGCGGTTCATGCGTTCATTACTGGTAAAGCCGGTGAAGCCCAGGCGCACATTCGACTTGTGTGCAATCTCATCCATGGTTCTTTTCAGTCGTGCACTGTAGCCGGGAGGTATGACCGGCTCGCCGTCGACAAAACGAAGCGCATTGATTGGTCCACTGGGCGGTTCATAGGCCAGCGTGATGATTTCTGCGGTTTCGGATTCGGGACAGGACTGCGGCTCGGCAGTGAATTGCTGGAACGGATCATCGTGCCAGAACTCGACCTCGATTCGACGGTTTAGCATCCGTCCCTGCTCGGTATCGTTCGCAGCGACCGGATAGGCAGCGCCTTTACCGGCCGAACTGACTGCGTCATAAGGCAGACCCATGGCTTCTTGCACGGCCAGGGCGGTTCGACGGGCACGCGCTTTGGACAAGCCCAGGTGGTCACGATAAATTCGTTGCGCACCATCGGCCAATGGCAGATTGTCAGTATGGCCAACGAAATGCACGACGACATTGGATTTGTCGCGCAGGTTTCCTGCAACCTCGTGTATCTGGCGAATGAATTCACCCGGTATTTGCGACTGACCCACCTCGAGACGTAATGGCTCAACCAGGTTTTTAAGCCGGGCGCGCTTGGCGTTGCCCGCCCGGTATTGGAGTTTACATACTGTCTCGGCCCGGCAGACCTGGACACGATTCAGATTGTCAGCCTTGACGACGATCTCCTTGTCCACTGCGGTCTCAGTAATCTCATCGTACCAGACCTGCACCTCGACGCGCCGATTCCTGCGCTTGCCCGCCTCGGTCGCGTCTGATGCAATCGGCTGTGTGTCGCCGACACCATCATAGGTCACCGATTCTGGTGGCAGGTCGAGTGCCCGTTGAAAGAACTCAGCTGCAATCTCTGCGCGGGCACGCGACAGCCCGATATTGTCCTCGTACTGTGCACGCAATTCAGGACTCAGTTTGTCACTGTCGGTGTGACCAATAAAGTGTACCCGCACGTTGGCACGGTGCTTCATGGTTTCCAGGATTTCCCGCAATTTAGTGACTGCTGATTCGGGTATCTCGGCCTCACCCGATCGGAAACCAACCGGTGGCACTGCATTTTCCAACTTGAAGGTCTCGTATTGCTTTTCGAGCACTTTCTCTATTTCGATACGATCTTCTTGTTTCGGTTTGAACAGGGTTTCGTCCTGGACCCACAGCGTAAACACTTCGTCTGGTGGTAGCTGCCTTTCGGTGTTTTCACCGATTGGATGCGCGCTCAGCTGCCATGCCGGCAACGCCGATACACCCGCAGGGGTATCATTGAAGTCGGTTTCGGCATGCACAGACGGCAGCAGGAATGCAGCGACGATAACAAGGCGATTCAATTTCATTTGAATACCCCCTTGTCAGCAGGCCGACCCCTACGCCAGAAAATCTCGGTCTCGATCTCGAGCGTGTAGCAACAATCAAGATCGCGCCAGCGACGCTGGATTTCCTTGCGGGTCGTCTTCAGACGGTCTTCGACCAGTGCAGCGTTCTCGACATCTGCCAGATAGGCTAAACGTAATACCGACGGCGCCTCGACCAATTTCTCCATCAACAAACTCAGGCGCGACAGCCACTGCGGGCGAATTTCCGTCGAGTTTGGCTCGAACACCGCATCCGCCATATCTAGGCGCACGACACGATGCACCGCGGCTCCGAAATTGAACTTCAGCATCTTGCCTCGAGTAGCGCGCTCGACACGCGGATTCTCGGTGGTCAAGCGATAGCCGCTTGGCAGGCTGCGTTCGTCGAGTTTGAGGATGAAGTTGGAACCACGCAGTTCGTTCGGAACCACTGCACAGGTGATATGGAAACGCCCGTTTTTATCTGACTTGGCCTCGAGTCCGCGCGCAGTCACCACGCGCGCACTCGGGATACCGGCCTCACCCTGATCCTGGTGTCCGTTCATGTTGCTGTCGTCAAAGACCTTTCCGATAGCGTCGGAACAGTCGAACGTCGGATCGGGTATCACCCGCACCGTTGCAGTGGCCTGTCCGGACACGGGCTCACTGGTTCGGTTATTGAACGCCTGCACGCGGTTCACATACTCGCCTTCGCCGACACCCGCGCCGACAACCAGCAACATCTTCAGCGTCTTGATCTCGCCCGCATTAAGCGTCAGACCCGGCCAGTTAAGGCGCAAGCCATTGACTACCGGCTCGCTGGCAACGCCATCGATCCGTGCCGAATTGGCCACGTATTTGAAGCCCGCCGGGAAGTCGTCAATGATATCCATATCCGGCAACGGCACGCCCAGCGAGTTGTTGACCGTGATGGTGTACGGCACCAATTGGCTGCGGGTAACATTGAGCAGAGCTGCTGTCTTGGTAATCGCAACAGCACCCTCAAGTTCCGGATCTACCGGGATATGATTGTTGAATATCTGCCGTACATAGGGATCGGCAATGTCGGCCAGCGTGAACTGCATGTAGTAGGCCGTGCCTGCAGTCCGTGGCGCGACCGAGGTGGGTGGCGCGAATTCGGAAGCCTGGATTTCGCAGTACTCCGGTGACGTCGACAGCAGGTCAACATCGCTGCCAGGACAGGATGCTACGCTGAACGGCGGGTCCGTCAGTGCCGATGCCGGCGGTATGATCTGCGAGGTCGTGCCGATGTAGCCGTTGGACGGCGGCGTGACCTGGACCACATAGGTGTCGCCCGAACGACAGGCTGCGTCACTGAAATTGATATCAAACTTGTAATGTCCACCCGCAAGCGTCACCTGGTTCTGTTGCGCAGGGTCATCGAAACAGACCGTCGGCACCGGCACGTTCCCGCTGCTCGCATTCAACAGCGTTAACGTGGCACCAGCGACTGGCGTACGCAAAATCGAGTTATAGACGACGCCGTTCGGATCAATCGGCAGGTTCAGGTTCTGTAGATTTCCGCCGGAACTGACAACGATGTCGGCGACGCGTTGCAGGGCATTGCTGAACGGCGAATCAGAGAGGCCCAGCAGCGCGGTATTCGGCCCGGCGCCGGGGGCTCGGAAACGCAGCTCGTAGGTGTCGGTGCCGATATCATTCGGCAGCAGACCGTTGAACAGGTAAACGCCGCTGGTATCGGTCGTAAACGTACCGAGTAGCTGATCACCCCGATACACATCGACGACCCAGTCCTGCAGTAGCACTTCGCCATCATCCAGCACATTGTTGAAATTGGCGTCGTGCCACAGCGTTCCATTGAGATTGGCCACACCCGGTGTACCGCCGATATCGATCGAAACGCTGGCGCTGGCCGTCTGCGGCGGCGAGTTCCAGCTGACATCAGCAATATTGGTAACCGTGGTACCGATGGGTAGGCTACTGTCGATTTGCGCAATGAAGCGCAGCTCGGCATACAGACCCGGTTGCAGGTCACCGTACACTGCGACGAAATTCGCGGTGATTACCGGTGCAGCAAAGCTCACGCCGGTGGCTGCGCCATTCAACAAGCCGGAACCCGCTATATAACTCAACTGTCCGGCCACCGGCACATCCAGGTTGTCGGTGATGACGACGTTGGTCGCCGGGACACTACCGATGTTGGTCACGCGCACACGGTATTCCAGTTGTCCGCCGGCTAATGCCGGGCCGCCGCCGATCACGGCAACCTGTTTGGTGATCGTGACCAACTGTGCATTGCCGACCGGGATCAGGGTTGGCTGGTCACCATTGTTGTCGATACCATCGGCATCGGTCAGCTCGGCAGGTAGCTCGTTGCTGTCGACACTGCCCTGATTGCTGATAATGGTGCCCGATGGAACGCCGGCATTGACCTGTACATCAAAGGTAACCACGGCCGTGCCACCAGCAGACAACGTACCGCTGCCGGCAGCAGGTAACGGCGGTGTCATATCAGATGAACTGACATCGATACCGATGGTCAACGGTGAAACACCATTATCGGGTTGACCGACCGGGACACCGTTCAGCGTGACACTGTTCGCGATATAGGTGGTGTTGGCGGGTACGCCGTCGATGAATACCGCACCGGTCGCTGCCGTCGCACCGATGTTGACAATGCTGATGTTATAACGCAGCACATCGCCAGGATCGACAATGCCTGGCGAACCGTTATCGACGGCTATGCTGACCGTCTTGTGGGCGTCGACCAGTGGCTGATTGCCGACAACATCGAGTGTAGGATCACCCGGCACTGCAGTGGTGGGATCATCCGACGGCTGTTCCGGCATGGGTCCGCTACCGACGCCGCTGCCGGTCACATATCCCTGGTTGGAGATAATCGTGCCATTGACAACGTTGCCATTGATGACAACATCAAAGGTTATAGTAGCGACATTACCCGCAACTGGGTCAGTATCGGCGCGCATGACGCCCGGTGTCGGGTCTTCCGGTGCATTGACCAGAATGCCGTCCTGTAACGGCGGTATACCCCCGGTGACATCGGCAACAGCGGCAGCGTTCAGCGTGGTAGTGCCGACAACGTAAGTCGTGTTGGCGGGCAGCTGATCACGCAACATTACGTTGACCGCATTCTCACTGCCAATATTCTTGATCGTGATCGTGTAGCGCAGCGTGTCACCGGACAATAAGATGTTCGGGTCGCCGGTCAGATCCTGTGACACCTTGTTGACCTGGAACGATGGCGCCGAAGCGATGGTCGTTTGTGTCGGGTCTTCATCACCGATTACCGCAGGGTCATCCGCACCATTCACGTTGGGATCGTCGGTTGGTAAGTCGAGACCGATGGTTTGGAGTCGTCCCTGATTGAGCACGACCGTTCCACTGGTGATCACCGGTACCAGCGTTACATCGAATTCGATCAGTACGGACTCCGTCGCTGAGCCCGCTACACCCAGGCTGAGATTGCGGATATCCACCAGCCCGCTGCCGTTGGCACCCCCGTTGGCATTGGTCGCAGTCGTGTCTGCGCCAGCTGGAACCGTGACCAGGCTTAGCGTGCCGGGAGCGAAGAGCGGCACTGGATTCAACGCGTCCAGTTCGTCGACGAAACTGAAATTGGGGACATCGTACGGACTGGTATTGAGCATTAGAATGCTGTAACGCAGCGTATCGCCGGGGCTTGCGTTACTACCGGGATCCTGGCCTGTGGTCAGATTCACCACGCGCTTCTGCAGTGAAATGATCGGCGCAACGCTGTTGGCCGTATGCGCATCCTCGTGATCGAGAACACCGACCGTGCCATCGGTCAGCGTGCGGCTGTAGGTTCGGGTCTGCCCGGTTGCCCCTGCGCCCGCGGTATCCATGCTGAACCACTGTGTCGCGCCGGCCACGTTAGTAAGCGCTTGAGAAGGCGGTGTATCGACGTCAAGCGCCCCCTGGTAGGTCACGATAAGACGGTTGTCCACCGGTAACGCAGCAGTCGGAGATTGCATCGTGATCGCGAATGTGCAGGCAGGGTCGCCCGCAAAAGCAACGACAAAATCGGTACCCTCGACCAGCGGTGCGGTAACCGGTGTTACACCATCGGCCTGGAAGATCTGGGCCGTGACATTCGTCGGCGCGGTGTCGCACATGCCACCCGGTGATAGCAACGGTAGCTGATCGGTAATGGTCAGGTCCCAGGCCGTTGCGGTACCGATGTTGTGTACATTCAGCGTATAGTCAGCCGGCACGCCGATGCGGACTTCCACGGGTCCGGACTTGAGCAGGGTCAGGTCGTCAGGCCCGACGATAGTCATATCGCCTGTCGTATCCGGCGCAGCGTTTTGTCGCGTGGTCGGATCGTTGGGCAACTGGTTATAGGTGTAGCTGGCGGTATTGTTGAACAGCAGACCGCTGACATTGGTCGGCGTGTTCGCCACCTGAACCGTTACATCGACGACGATCTGCTCACCGGCAGGAATGTCGATGCCGGCGGTGATATCTTCGATCACCAGATTGGTCGCCGAACCGCTATTGACCGGCGTCCAGGGTTGCGATCCGCTAACCTTGGTGGCGCTGACGAAAAGCAGGTCTGCCGCCGACGCGGTCAGATCATCGATGATGCGTACGTCATGCAGCGCGATATTCAACGGCGTGGCGGGAACCGTGATTCGATAGTTGAATGACTCACCGACAGACACCGTCAGATCAGCTGGATTTTCTTTCTGCAGAGCACCCGGTGTCGGCGATGTCAGCGTGGTCGTCGCGGTATTGCTCGGACCATAGATTTCTGCCACACCGCTGACGCCACCCAGGGTTGGCGCTGCCTCATCATCGAAAGAGTAGTATCGGCTCGCGACTGCGGCATTGGTCAGCGTCAGACCAGCACCCAGGTTGGCATCTGCTTGCACCTGATAAACCAGGCGCAGGGTCTCGCCGACTGGAATCGTGTACGCATCTGCCACGCCGCTATCCATGTTCCAGCTGGCGAGACCAGTAACCGCGTTGTAGCTCGTGACCGGATTGGGCAGCACAGTGCCGGCGCCGAGCAGGCTTGTGCTGATCACAGTGACGGTTGCAGCGCCGTTGCGCATACCGACCGGGATCGTGTCCTCGAGCAACAGATCATAGGCCGGCGCCAAACCGTTATTGACCACATCGACGGTGTAAGTGACCATCTCGTTGGCTTCGATCACGGTATCGCCACCGGCAGGCACTGCAGTCTTCGCAACAGACAGTGCCGGTTGCAACAGCGTGACACTGACCGTGTCCGTCAAGGTCACGGTACCAGCACCGCTGTCATAGCTCAGCTGTGCATTGTTGTTCAGCGTGGTGCTGTTGACCTGGGCAAAAACACTATCCAGCAAGCGCGCCCGATAGACGATCACGAACTCGTCGTTGGCCGCATTATTGTCACTGACATTGGTGACTTCGCCGATAGTGAAGGTGACGGTACTCGGGCCGGTGACCGGGTTGCCGGTGACCACAGGTGGTGTGATGTCCGCGTGCACAAAGGGTGATGCCGCGCTATAGGGTAATGCAGTATCACCATTGATCGACGCGACACCTGCAAACGCCATACCCTGCGGCAGCGTGTCCGCGAACACCATGCTGCTGTAACGCCCCTCCTGCAGGGTCGCGCGCAGCTCGTACTCGATAATGTCACCGATACGCACGATATCGTCGGCGGCACCATAGGTATCGGTCAGGCGGGTCTTGTTCAGCGCGGTGTTATCCGGCGTTGTCAGCGTGGTCGTGACCGGTGCCGTGAAATAGTCGTTCACAGCCGGCGTGCCGGTGCCATTGCGTTCGTTCGCATCGACACCGTCCAGGCCGGTCCACTGGGCGGCCGCGCTGTTGCTCAGGTTCTGGTTGGCAAGTACGCTGTCCAGCACCAGCACGTCATAGGTGATCGTGACCGTAGCACCTTCGGCCACATCGATATCCGCAGTCGCACTCCCCGGATCCCATACCAGCGTCTGTGGCGTCGTGTTTCCATCGCCGCTGATCACCGGATCGATAATCGTGTTGCCAGCACCGTCGACCGTCGCGGTACCGGCCTGGTAGGCCAGACTCAGACTCAGGCTGTCATCGATGCGTACATCGAAGACATCGGAGAAATTGTCGCCCGCTCCGGTACCCACCGCGGTCAGTGTCAGCGTGTAGCGCAGCACATCGCCCGCCCTCGGCGGATTACCAGCATTGCTCAGGTTAGCCACGTTCTTGACGATGGCTAACTGGGGTTCAACGATCGTCAGGCTGGTCGGCGTCGTCGCCGAACCGCCGACGATGACCGAACCACCGGCGCTGATTGCATAGGTGTAATTGCTGGTGTTCGTGAAGCTGGTACCGGCATTGGCACTGGCGTTGTTCGCGACACGCGCGCGCAGTTCGATCACCGCCTGCTGGCCAGCCGGTATCTGAGCGATCGCCAGACTGACACTACCCGGTGCGGTCGTGTTATCGACCATGACCAGGCCGGTGCCGCTGATCTCGGTCGCACTGAGGTACTCGAGGCTAGGATGCAGATTGTCGGTGATCACGACGTCGTAAAGCGCGGCGTTGGCAGCCACACTTGGGACGTTGATCTGGTATACGACCTCCTCACCGATCGTGGCCTCACCGCTGGCGGGGCCCAGCATCGCCTTGCTCGCCGGCTCGATGGTCGCGACGTTGGTCATCGTAAAGATCGTCGGCCCGAGTGGTCCGTATTGCTGCCCGGACTGCAACGGCAGCGACCAGTACTCGTCGACGATGACACTGTTGTCCCAGCTCTGGTTCGGGCCGAAGTCGGTATAGAAACCGATGTCATAATCCACTGTCACACACTGGCCAGGATCGACCGCGGTGATCAAGCTGAACACCATACTGCCGCCACGCGCCGCCGGCGGGGTATAAACGTAATCAACACCACTGCTGGCGACAGCACCGTTGATGTAGACATCCGGCTGGCCGACGCCATTGACGGGGCCGCTGATACTGGTCTGATCGAGCTGTGTCGCCAGCGCGTCGGTCAGCTGGACGTTGTACGCCGGGGCCTGTCCGGTCGTGTTGCAGGACTCCAGCTGAAAGTTCATTATGTCGGTCGCGACGTTCACGTTCGCCGGACTGGTTCGAGCACTGCGGTCTATCTTGGTCGGAAGCGTCAACACGGGTTGCAGCACGGTGATGCTGGCACTGCTTTCCAGTCGCGCCGGATCGACGACCGGCGTGCCGCTGCCGTCTGTGTACGACAGCGTGGCTGTGTTCGTCAGCGTTGTCGATGGCGCCTGCGCGAGCACATCCTCGACGACGCGCGCACGATACTCGATGACCAGCGTATCGGTGGTCGCATCACCCGCTGGATCGTTGACCACATCGCCCAAGGTAAAGCTAAGCGCGCCGGTCTGACCCGCTGTCGGCAGAGCCGCGGCCGTAATCGCGGCGTAGCTGAAATTGCTGCCGACACCGCTGGCCGGTGGTGTGTAATCCGCGCTGCTGTCAGCGTTGATGCTGACGATATCGACAAACGCCAGCCCCGCAGGCAGAACGTCCTGCACGGCGACATTGCGTGTTGTGCCTTCCTGCAGATTCAGCGACAACCGGTAAGTGATGGTGTCACCGATGCGCACAATCGCATCGTTAGCCGGCGCATAGGTATCTGACACGACCGACTTGACCTGGCTGTTCGTATCGATCGTGCCGACACTGGCCACCGCGGGACCGGCGCAGTAATCGTTTGGTGCGGTGATCGTTGGGCAGCCTGCCCCGGTGCGTTCGTAGCTGCTGCCACCCTCGAGTGATGTCCAGTCAACCAGCGCGCTGTTGCTCAGCGTGATATTCGATTGCGCTGTCGCATCGACGGCGGCGTGGTAAGTCAGTATCAAGGTGCTGCCGGCCGGGATGTCGAGACTGCCATCAGCGTTGCCCAGACCCCAGATCAGCGGCCCATTGGGTGCACCTGCGGGGATCGCGATGAAGCCCCCGACCGCGGTACCATCGATTGCTGCGGTCGGCGTGAAGCCCGGATCCAGACCGAGCTGAGCCGGCAGGGTGTCGACCAGGTTGACGTCATAGGCCGTCGCTGTACCGCTGTTCGGGATCGTGAGAACGTACTCGAGTATGTCACCGCCGGTGACCGGTAAAGGCGTGATCGGGGTAACTGTCTTCGATATTGTCAATACCGGTTCGATCACGGTCACAGCCGGGGTGTTGTCGGTGATCGTGACCACCACGCCGGTTTCACCATTGTTGTACGTGGTCGTCACGGTATTCTGCAGCGCGATCCCTGAATTGGTGACCAGGTCGTTGTTCGCACGCGCAAAGTAATTGATGCGGATCACGGGCGTTATCGCGGGGGCGACGGTGGTATCGTCTTCACTGGCCGTGACCACCTGGCCGAAATTCCAGACGGCCACACCTGAGGTGGTGTCCGCCGGGAATGCGATCAACGCGGACTCGTCCGGCGGGCTGCCGTTTATCGACGCGATGTTCTCGAAGCTGTAGCTGATGTCGAAGCCCGCATTATTCGACAGCACATAACTGGTGCCGGCAAAATCGAGTTGGTCGCTGACCACCAGGTTGTTGGTGGTGCCTTCCGGTAACTGGATTACAAGCTCGAAATTTCTGTGGGCACCGACTTCGGGTGCAAGCGCCGGATTCAGATCGGTTTTACTCATGGT
>JABDQW010000089.1 GCA_013042055.1 Gammaproteobacteria bacterium
CACCGCTACATAGCTCTATGATTTTTCGAAGAGTTGTGCAGTAGGTGACACTCACCCAACTGGTGAGTCGCTACCCAGTTTATCGCCGCCCCTCAAGCGCCATGGCGGCGTTGCAACTTTTGCTAAGGACTATGGCCATTAGCTGCAAGTCGCGCCTTCCCCTGACGCTTGAGGAACAGCGCTGATTCTGTGTTCAACTGCGGAATCTAGGTTAAAGCTTGTTGATAGACCTGCTTGGGTAACCATCTCATCACTATTTCAATCAAATCATCATGAGTGAAAGGCTTGCTCAAATAATCATCCATACCCGCCAGTTGGCACTGCTGCGTGATGCCCTGCTGGATATCTGCTGTTAATGCAATTACCGGAATGTGTGAATATTTAGCTTGTTGACGCAATTTTTTCGTTGCTTTGAAGCCGTCCATGACTGGCATCTGACAGTCCATCAGTACAAGATCAAACCGTTCGTTTTCCAATGCTAGAAGAGCCTGCTGCCCGTTATTGACTACAACCACTTCACATCCAGCTGATTCAAGCATAGCGGACGCCACTTCTTGATTTATTGAATTGTCTTCTGCCAGTAGTATTCTGGCATTGACTACTATCTGTTCATGCGGCGGTTCATTGGCTGGAGCGATAGCATCCGGATGTGTGACGGGCCGGTATTGATCGGTTCGTTGAGTCTCAAATTGTAGAGTAATCCAAAAGCTGGAGCCTTTGTTGAGTGTGCTTTCTGCAAATATCTCGCCACCCATCAAATTGACTAATTGTTTAGTGATGGCAAGCCCAAGCCCCGTTCCACCAAACTTGCGGGTTGTTGAGTCATCTTGTTGAGTAAAGTCATTGAATATATGCGGTAGAGCCTGTGGCGTTATGCCTATCCCGGTATCAGTGAATTCAAATTTCAGCTGTATCCCGGTTTTATATTCAGCGGTTTTCATCACACGTACGATGACATCGCCTTTTTCGGTGAATTTCACCGCATTTCCGATAAGATTGATCAATATCTGACGCAGACGCTGTTCGTCGCCAATAAGCAGAGGATTGAAGTCCGGGATTTCAGTGATTAAGTTTAGTTGTTTCTGTTTGACGTCATTCGCAACGATCTGAAGCGCGTCTTGAATTGTGTCTTTAATGTTAAACGGGGCGTGTTCCAGTTTTAGATTATTCGACTCTATTTTGGAAAAATCTAGAATGTCGTTAATAAGAACCAGGAGGCTCTTACCGGATCGTAATGCGTTTTCAGTGAAGCTGTGTTGTTTTTTTGATAAAGGGGTCTTTTGCAACAACTCCAACATCCCAAGGACACCATTCATTGGCGTGCGAACTTCATGACTGATTGTGGCAAGAAATCGACTCTTTGCACTATTTGCCGCTTCTGCCGCTTGTTTTGCTTCGATCAGGGCAAGCTCGGACTGTTTTTGTTCGGTGTCGTCCCGGCCATAAACATTGACATAATTCTGGTCTCTGCGAGGTACGAATCGCAAGGTGAAATGTGTCGCCTCTATCGAAGTCTCTTTCTCTTGATACTGGTTAATCGTTAAAACATTGTTGACAAATTCTCTTATGTCTTGTGGAACGAAACCATCAATATCTGTGTTCCAGTCTTCGATGATCTTTTGTCCGGGATCATTGCTGTACAGCAGTTTGCCATCATGGTCTATTCTCATGATCGGATCGGTGTTTTCCTCAGAAAACGCTGCTCGTGCAGCATAGCCCTCCAGCTCTTGTTCATGCAAGCGGGCAGCTTTGAGATTGTGCCAGGTAGAGAGCAGGGCGATATAGATAATTAGGCTGCTGATGACAGTTAGCAGGATCCAATACGATTGTATGTCAGCGAGACTGACTTCGTGTGTAAATGCCAACTCAGATGTTTGACCATAAAAGTTGATCTCACGACGATAACGAAGAGTCGGAAGAGTGGATAATGTTACCTGGGTCGAATTTATACTATCCAGTGAGTATGCGCGGCCTTCATCGGATGCGGAATTTACCAGGTTGAATGTAACACCGATATTCCCGATCCACGGGGTGAGGTTACTGAGCAGGCTTTCGGCGTCTGTCACGATTGCTACTGCACCGTTGAACATATCCAAGCGCTCATTTTCGTCAGTAGGGGTGTATCGGCCCTGATACACTGCCTTGAATATAATAACGCTTTCGCCCGTATGTGTAAGATTGCCTGCTGCGGATGCAATTCCTCTTCCGGTCAGCGAGGCTTCATTAACTGCTTTAGCCAGTTCCGGAGCTGAAAGGACATCTAATCCCAATAGTGAACCCATATGTGGTGACAATGGCTCGAGCACTTTAAGTATCAGATACTCTGATCGGTTTTCAGATTGAATAAAGCGTCCATCACGTGTCATTTCGCGGATAGAGAATTGAAAGTAGCCTCTATCCTGCATCTCTTCTTCAAATTCTTGTCGCTCATCGTGGTCGAGTTTAGGAAGAAATATCGCGTGGCGTATGTAGGGGTATGCGTTTAGTAGTTCCTGTGCAAACGTAGAAAATTGAACATCGCTGACATGATCACTTGCATGATGAAAACCAGCCAAGGATGTTAGCACTGCTTCTAGTGTGCTGTAGCGGCGGGTAACCTCGTCGTACACTATGTCGGCTTTAGTTTGGAACTCTTCTTCGGAATGTGACAAGCTCAATTTGAGAGTCAGTAATCCAGTTAACAAACAGATAGCAATCCCGAGTAGCCAGAACAGTACTAACTGTTGCGGGCTATAGCCTGGTTGAATAGGGCGCCGTTCTGTGTTTCCTAAAATGTCCAAAAAGACCGACTCACAGTTACTCTACTTGTTTAGATTTGAGGACGAGCCCCTCGGGTAGACTAATGTTACTGGAACCTGATAGCGATAGGTTTGTCCAGATATCCCATTTGCGATTTGGGACTATCGCTATTTGGGATGGTTCGATACCATCTAGAACGCTCAAAGCGGCTTGTGCAGCCCATTCGCCTTGTTCTTCCGGGACTTTTGTAAAGCCCAACATCGTATATGGCATCATCCAGTTATGATTGGTCACGCTTAGTTTCCTGCTGATTTTCTTGATTGTGCTCGCAACCTGTTCGTGATCCCACGCTTTTACGCCAGACTTACTGCCGATGATAATAAAATCATAGTCCTGACCCTTTCTGTATGCATTCAGCCATTCATTGCCTGTGTTCACCAGAGAGGAATCAAGCTCAATATCTTTCTTCTCTAGAGCAATGACAAACCTTGCAAGGTTTTTGTTCTCAGTAAATGTATTAGCACCTATATAGATTGCTTTTTTGGCACCTGGGATTAACTCTTGCACTTTTTCAAGTAGTGGATATATAGGTGCAACCTCGACCATGCCTGTGACGTTACTGTAGGGGAATCCATACTCATCGACAGTCCAGTTGACGCCGCTGAAAATGAACGGAATATCATGGTCCTTAAAATGAGCCTGAATCACATATCTGGCGGCGTTATCATCAGCGGTAATGACGATGTCTGGTTGCCAGCTCTCGATAAGGTTTTTCGCTTCTAATCCCTTTGCTCGCTTCAATTCCTTCTCTTTATTACGTTTGGTATCCATGTAAAATGGCTTGACTTCACATTTTCCGTCCAGCACTGAACGAAGCCCGCGTTCAACCCCATCAGACCAGGCGTAACCGGGATGATATGAAGAAATGAACAAACATTTTTGCGCCAATAACGATTTCGGGTAAAAGCTTGCGGCAAGAATAAGCGCCGTGATTACGCAGAAGACGGTTGGATGATGACAGACGACCAAGCTGCTGCGGGTACAGCGGTCAACCGATGAGACGGTCCCCTGATAATGCCTGGATGCTCTCAGAAACAAACGTAACCGGCTGTAAACACGGTTCTTCCATCTCGTCGTTATATCGGCAGTTGATCCGAGTCGCATCGTTCCCGCCAGCTGCGGGTGAGATGAGGCAGGGGCCACAGATCGTACAATTTCAGTGCTGCCAAGTTTCATAAAAATATCTCATAGACTGGATAAGCCTATATATCTATATGAAAAGTAGAGAAAAATTGGCGTTGGGTAATATTTCAAACTGTGCGCAGGCGATCGGCTTGTGTGCACGGATTGGTAGCGCTTCACGCCACACTGTGGAAGGTCGCTATACACCATTGCTGAAGGACATATCGGCAGAGTGGCAGACATTATTAAATCCAGCCAATCTGTCGCCAAACCCAAATCTAACCGCGATTTGGGCCATGTCAGCGAGTACAGGCAGCAAGGATTCACAACTCCGTCGACCATGACCGAGGCACAGGCATTCGGCAGAATATGACTAGTCTGCGGTTGACTTGTTTTGTGCGATCGGTCTGCTGATGGATATCAAGCCGAGCTTAATGTGCAGCAGCGCTATTGTTATATTCGACAGCTGCGGTCAGTTGGTATCCTTTGTTTCGTATCGTTCTTATTAGTGATGGCTTCTTCGGATTTTGTTCGATCTTCTTGCGTAATTTTGCGATAGCCATGTCGGCAGAACGATCCAGCGGTGACCATTCGCGTCCTGAGATCATTTTGAGAATTTCGTCACGGCTGATGGCGACGTTGGGTCGGCTTACAAGAGCGGTCAATAAGCGGTATTCGCTGCTGGTAAGGTCGACCTGATCACCTTCTGGGGAGCACAGTGTCTGGTTGATTAGATTGAGGCTCCAGCCAGCAAAACTTGCCTGAGATTTATCTGTTTGATTGTAGGTTTCGAGTTTCGCGCGCCTGATCACAGATTCTATCCGAGCCAGCAATTCCTTTTCTTCAAACGGTTTAGTGATGTAGTCGTCACCACCAATTTTGAGCCCCGTTATTTTATCAGTAATATCAGATTTTGCTGTCAGGAAGATGATAGGAATATTGGAGAGCTCACGCACTTCTTTGGCCAACGTCAGCCCATCCTTACCTGGTAGCATCACATCCAGTAAAATCAGACTGATAGAACTATCACTAATCCTCTGGCTAATATCGTCACCACTGGTCGCAAAAGTAACGTCATAACCACCATGCTCTAAATACCTGCCCAGTAACCGACACAGACGACGGTCATCGTCAATAATATGAATTTTGTCTTTGCTCAATGTAATGTACCTGATTCATTATGATTAACAAGATGGATTTTGGCACATTTATAGCACAAAATTGTAAACGCTCAACCGCTGTATATATATATCAAAAATCGCCCAAGCAGGCAAGCAGTAGCGGCG
>JABDQW010000277.1 GCA_013042055.1 Gammaproteobacteria bacterium
ATTAATAATCCTGCCAAGTGCTTACAATCGGTGTAGTCGCCAGCAGTACACACAATACTGACGTGTAAAAAGCGCCAATACTTTATATCATCTAACGCTAATATCCAAGTTTTTTATATTTCTCCTATTAATATCAAACTGTTATGTATTACCGCCAGATAAAGAAAAACGGCACCATTTGGTACCTTCTGCTGTGGACGTTGATCGGAATCGTTGTCGGTCTTGCCGTCTTGTTTGTCCAAGGCAAGATCGTAATCACCGATTTCGAATTCGACGACATCAGCCTGCTCAGCAAAGTGCAACAGCCGAAGAGTTTCTCTGCTGCCGTTCGCAAGGCGGCTCCCGCCGTGGTCACTCTGAACGTACAAAGTCTGATCGAAGTGCCGATTCAACAAGAGGCGCGTCAGCAACTCGAACAAATCTTTGGTAAGCACCTGCCTGATTTGATGGAGACCAAGCTGCATCGCAGCTCGGGCTCAGGTGTGATTCTGGACACGCGTGGCTATGTCATTACCAATCACCACGTCATCGCCAAAGCGAAAAAAGTGTTCGTGAACTTGAATGATGGCCGTTCAGCAGAAGCGACACTGGTCGGCACCGATCCAGACACAGATCTTGCCGTACTCAAAATCGAGCTGGACAATCTGCCCAAAATCAAAATGGCTAATATGAAAAACCTGAATATCGGTGATGTCGTACTCGCTATTGGCTTCCCCTTCAGGATCGGTCAGACAGTCACCCAGGGCATTATCAGTGCCACCGGCCGAAATCAGGTGAGCCAGAATACGTATGAAAACTTCATACAAACCGATGCCGCGATCAATCCGGGCAATTCCGGCGGCGCACTGGTCAACTCCAAAGGCGAGATCATAGGCATCAATTCGCTGATCTATACGGAAACCGGCAATTTTGCCGGTATCGGCTTCGCAATACCGATCGACCTGGTCAATGACGTGATGACGCAAATCACCGAAAACGGCTATGTCATTCGCGGCTGGCTGGGGGTCGAAGGACAGAATGTGCCCTTACAGCTATTGGAGAGCATCAACCTGGAAATCCAGGGGGTGCTAATCACCGGTATCGATGAAGACGGCCCCGGAGATAAAGCCGGCTTACAGGTCGGCGACATTATTACCCATATCAACCAAAAGGAGATCCACGATACGGCTGATGTACTTGATCTAATTGCCGCAGGCAGGCCGGGAGACAATTTCCGTATCGACGGCCTGCGCGAGCGCCAGAGCTTTAGTGTCGATGCGGTGTTGGGTCAACGACCGATGCGAAGCCAATGAGAAATGCCGGTAAATATATCGCTATCACGTGCCATTGCTGCTGGTGTTACATAAGTCATTGATGGACCTTCGTTTATAACGCAATTATTTTTAACCGCAGAGACGCGGAGGCGCTGAGGACTCGTATTTGATGTTGTATCATTTCGACCAACAGGAGAAATCTCCCGAAGTTCAGGAGATCTCTCCCTACGGTCGAGATGACAACGTAAGCGAATTGCAGATGTTCGCGACTGAAGTCGCTCCTACCCAAACATAACGCATTCTCTGCGTCTCTGCGGTAGATTTAAGCGTTTTAAACCTGGGCTGTCCTTGCGCAAACGCGCCGGGCTAGCCCGCATTTCTCACCAGGCGGCGTAGGATACTGGTAAAGCACTAATCCCTCTGAAGAAAACCTGGATGATCAAAATACAGTGTGTATTTCAAGCATGCCTATCACGTTTCAGGCTTGTCTTCGCGTCCGTAAGCTTGCTCTTCACTCAAACCGTAGCTATTGCTACGCTTTTCGCTCCAGAGCGGCGCTTACGAACACGAATCCTGCGCATGCTCCCGTGATCCTGGTGAGAAATGCGGGCTAGCCTCCCAAGGCGATCTCCAGCGCTTGCAAGAACAGCTGATTCTCCTCTTGAGTGCCGACGGTCACTCTTAAGCAATTCGCCAACGCACCCGGCCTGTCCATATTCTTGATCAAGACGCCTTGAGCACGCAGCCGCTCGAACACCTCTGTCGCATTTGCCTGTCTCAGCCTGAAAAGAATAAAGTTCGCTTGACTTGGAAATACGTCCACCTGCGCAAGCCGAGTCATCTGTTGCAATAATTTATTCCTATCTGCGCGTATCATCTCGGCTTGAGCTTCGAGAAAGCCAGCATTGCTCAAGATAAATTCGGCGCTGTACTGGGTCAACACATTGATGTTATACGGTAAACGTACCTTATTGATTTCGTTGACCAATTCCTGATCCCCACAGAGCAAGCCAAGCCTCAAACCCGCCAGTCCCATCTTCGAAACTGTGCGCATAACCAGTAACTGGTCGTAGTCTTTCAACCTCGGCATAAAACTGCTCTGTGCGAACGGGTGATAGGCTTCGTCAATAACCACCAGCCCTGGGGCCAAGCGTATGATGTCCTCAACCGCCTGATAGTCAAATAGATTGCCAGTGGGATTATTAGGGTAAGCAATGAAAATAATTGCTGGCTGATGTCGCGCGATAGCAGCGCGTGTTTCTTGCATATCGAGCATGAAGCGGCTGTCCAGAGGCACAGCAACGTATTTCATTCCAGTAAACCTCGCTATCATGCTGTACATCACGAAACCAGGGTCGAATGACATAATGCAGCGCTGCTCTGCCGTAACCGCCAGTGCCAGCATCTGAATCAGCTCATCTGAACCATTTCCTAATACGATAGCGCGGCCCTGAGGCACCTGCATAACATCAAATAGTCTGTCGTGCAGCTGCGTCGCCGCGGGATCCGGGTAACGGTTGATGGCGACCGACGACAAGCCATCTTGCCACTGCTGCTGAACTGCTGCAGGCAATTGATAGGGATTTTCCATTGCATCCAGCTTGACGAGCCCAGTGGCATCAGGCACGTGATAGGCTGACAGTTCACGGATTTCAGGACGAATCCATTGCAGCAGTTGATCAGACACAAATAAGCCCCTAGTTAACGAGAGCCTACATAGTACCAGAGCTACCCGCGAAAATTGAGCTCCAGACCGGGCGTTACCGTTTCTGTTGATCGAAATGACTTCACAATTACCGCGCAACGCGCCTACACTTCGTGCGACATGCGAACTGGTTTCGCCTACTCCCTACGTTGATTTTGCTCAGGGCAAAAAACATCCGTGGCATGTGGTATGTAGTATGTGAATGAAACCAACAGAAATGTTACGCCAAGCGATTTATTCGACGGCGCGTTCATTGGCTCCCCACTTGAAATTTACACCAGCGCCCTTACATAAAGACCAGTAAGTAACTCAACTATAGGAGAGATAAGATGAGTTTAACTCGATACAATCCATGGAGCGTGTTTGATCAGCTCCAACGTGAACTCAATATGCCGATGGGCAAATTTGATAGCGAAGAAAACGGCAATATCGCAACAGCTAACTGGGCGCCGGCTGTCGATATAAAGGAAGATGAGGGGGCATTTATCCTACTCGCGGATATTCCGGGTGTCGATCCGGATGATATCGAGGTCACCATGGACAAGGGTGTGTTGACGATCAAGGGCGAACGTCACTCAGAAAAGAAAACGGAAGAGGACAACTACAAGCGTGTTGAGCGCCAGTATGGTGTTTTTTACCGCCGCTTCACACTGCCTGATTCGGCCAACGCTGAAGGCATCGAGGCCAAGTCTGAACACGGTGTGCTAACGATCACCATCCCAAAACAGGAAGTTGCGCAATCACGCCGCATTTCAGTAACGAAATAAAGCGATCTGAAGTGTTGAACACTGGGCCCGCGTTCGCGGGCCTTTTATTTCACGGGTTTATAGATCGGCGCAAACGGGGTTTACGGGATCTGATGGCCACCTATTTTGCGGTGCCTGGTTCGAAACGGCGCCAGCAGATCGGTTTGTCAGTTGACTTTCTTGGCAACCATGTGTGCTGAATAGGCCATATCTTCCTTGAGTATATGATGGTTCAACCATATTTTGAGGAAAGCCAGCAGTTCGTCACCCACGTTAGGCACACCTTCTTCATAACGCTGCTTAAATCGAGCCACTGTTTCGAACAGACGGTTATGCGCCGCCTTATGTTCTTCTGTTTCCGGGTATTTGTACATACTGAACAACATTTCTTCGTATTTGAAATGCGTATTGGTATAACCGATCAAGCCATTGAGAATGACTTCGATAATCATACTATCCGGTTCGGGCGATGCCAGCTCAGTCTGTAACTTGTTGATATAATCGATGAGATCACGATGCTGCCGATCGATTGACGGCACACTGACCGAATATTTCTCATCCCACTCGAAGAAAGCCATGGGTATCTCCCTGCGACAACATGCAAAAGGTTATATATATTCAGTAGCATATATTTTCGGTTCTGCACGTATAAAAGCTGATACTTATAATGCAAGCAACGATTTACTGTTATCAGGCAAGTTTCGCATGTAGGGTTAGCAGTCTGTCGGACTTGAAGCGTTGGCACGGTCAAACTCGCTACCCGTACATCGCACGGTTTATACGTGTTTGATCATCTCAAGTGGGTTTAAAGACGATGATCCTCTTCAGGCCTTGGATTAGCACTGGAGACCGTGATGTTAACTGCCCAGGACAACTGCCTCTGGGATTTCATAGCGCTCATTACCGATGCGGATTATATACTGGTCTTTCTCCCGGCTTGCGCGGAACTTGGAATTTTTTTGCGCCCGACCGGTGTCGGAACCGATCGGCTTACCCATTCGAAAGTAGATTGCACGGCTGCGGCCACCCGGCTTGTTGACCACAACTGTGGCGTAACCGCCACCAGCACGCGCGACGCCGAATTCACACTGCATCATCGGTTGATCGAGGGCCTGCGCACAGGGGATAGTCCCGTAAGCATCGAACCGGCCCTGGACCGCACGCAATGCTGAATCGTCGGGGCCTGTTGCCGCAGTCCCGTCAGGCGACAACGCGGGCGTCAGAAACTCTGCCGCCACATAGCCGCGCGGCCCCCCACCCAACTGTTCGACCTCACACCAGATCCGGCCTTCAGTACGCCCACATCCCATCGTATTGTCAAGAAGGGTGCCGGGTTTATAGGCGGCGACTATTCTCGCTGTTGTGGACGGCAATTCCCGCACATTCAACTTGCCTGAGATATTGGTAATTTCCCAGTTACGCGGCCCTCCGTCCTCGGGGGCTGCGGGAACGCCGGCAATGGTGGGCTCGCCGTGATCCGCCTGCCACGCATAGATACCACCATCGGCCATCAGGCTCAGATACAGCTTCCCGTCCCTCAGCACGTAAGAACGAATGAACTTGGCCAGTGCCGCTATGCTCTGACCCATGCTCGGGGGCGAACAGGGGGCACCGGTTGCCGCAAGCGGACCGAATTCAAAGCGCCCGCTCTCGCCATTGTCGCTGGACTCTGCGGACCAGGTGCCGCTGGCAAAGTTACAGTTGAGACGCATTGTGACGGTACCGTCACGGTTCAGTCGCATGATGTAACTCGAAGGATCGTCCGGACGTACCAACCCAACCGCGTCATCCATCGATTCAAACGCCAACAGGCGCCAGCTCGTTCCGGCGAGCGGATTATCCGTGGTAGACCCAGTTGCTACTGGTGCGGTGTTATCCGACGCCAACGCCGCGGAATGGATAGCTGGTTTCGATTCACTTTTTTCAACGCCAGCCACCAGCGAAACCGGCATAATTCCAGCAATCCATAGAATCGTGCCGAAAATCAACACACTGGCCTTGTTACTGAGTCCTCTATACATCGTCTACGCCCCTCACGTGGAATATACATAATTGCTCCAGTCAAGCCACCTTAACCCCAAAACTGCGAAACCTTCACGGCAACTTGACGTCACGCTAAGCCAGAGGCATCAGCGCATTCGAGTAAGAAACCCCTGTTGTTGCAATTGTCGTTGTGGTGCTTGGCTAATTACCACGGTGCTTTGTACCTTATCGAGTAAATTCCCAACATTTCGTTGATGGCCCATCTTACATACATCGTACCACCGGGGGCCTGGCCGAGCAGTCCCTTAAAGTGTCGGTCGACTTTTGAACTCAATGACTTCCCCGGTGTTTTTGTCCAGAGCCGAACCGTGGTATGACGTATCATCGACATCCAGACCCACATGGATTATATTCGTGTTCAAAGACGCTTCTCCGTTAATCGTGTGTGCTCGTTCGATAGTAGCACTTTGAGGTAGCCATCTTCGACGGTAGCCCTCGGTTTATATTAGGATGGGGCGTCTATATCTTCTATACTCGGTGTTCGCTCACTTCCCTGCTGGATCCGTCCATACTCCTGCCAGCAAAACCTGCTCAATGCGCAGCGTGTCGCGTATTCTCAACTGGTTGCCACAAACAGCATCGGGAGAAAAGACACGCGCTGAATCGTCAATAATATGGCGCGCACTATTGAGGTAACGCCACGTCCTACTGGAAGATAATTGTGGGACTCGGTGACAAATGAGAACGATTGTGTTCTGTCACGGCCTCTTTCCTGGATTAACTTTAAGACTGTGCACTGAAACCGATTTTATGATGAAACGATTCGGCCCCGGCCTGCTGGTTACCGCCGCCTTCATCGGTCCCGGCACGGTGACCACCACGAGCGTGGCGGGCGCGGGCTTTGGCTATGCTCTGCTCTGGACGCTGGTGTTTTCGGTCGTCGCGACTATCGTACTCCAGGAAATGGCGGCGCGTCTCGGCCTGGTCAGCGGCAGGGGGCTGTCAGAGGCGCTGCGCGGGAGTTTTCGGCACCCGCTGGCGCGTGGTGCGACCGCGTTCCTGGTCGTGGCCGCGATCGGCCTCGGCAATGCAGCTTTCGAGACCGGCAACATCACCGGGGCGGCGCTGGGTCTGGCGGTGCTCAGCGACGTGCCGGTACAGGCGTGGTCGCTGATCGTCGGCATGGTCGCCTTCCTCCTGCTCGCCGTCGGCCTGTACAGGGTCGTCGAGCGCGTGCTGATCCTGCTGGTCGCCGTGATGAGTCTGGTGTTCGTCCTGACCATGGTGAGCGTCGTACCCGATCTGCCGGCCATGTTTCGGGGTATGTTCCGCCCCAGCCTGCCGAACGGTTCGCTGCTGACCGCCATCGCGCTGATCGGGACGACCGTCGTACCGTATAACCTTTTCCTGCACGCCAGTACCGTACACGAAAAGTGGGGCGACGTTCCGACCAGGCAGGCGCTTGCCGAAGCGCGTGCCGACACGGTGCTGTCGGTGTCGCTGGGCGGACTGCTCACGCTGGCGGTCATGACCACCGCGGCGACCGCGTTTTTCGCTACCGGCACCGACATCGACAGCGCCGCGACCATGGCGCGCCAGCTCGAACCCTTGTTGGGCGAGTACGCCAGATATCTGTTCGCGGTCGGCCTGCTGTCTGCGGGTATCACCAGCGCAGTAACGGCACCCTTGGCCGCCGCCTATGCCACAGCGGGTATGCTTGGCTGGCCGCGCGACCTGAGCGACCGTCGCTTCCAGGCGGTTTGGGCGACGATCATCATCATCGGTGTGGCATTTGCCGTCTCCGGTACGAGCCCGATCGCCGCGATCGTTTTTGCCCAGGCGGCGAACGGCATGTTGTTGCCCGTCGTGGCGATCTTCCTCCTGATCATCATGAACCGCGACGATGTCCTGGGTGACCACCGCAATGGCTGGCGCGCCAATATCCTCGGCGCCGCGGTCATCACCGTCGCCACCTCGCTGGGCGTATTCCAGCTACTGCGAGTTGCGGGTGTTGTCGGTGGCTGATGCGGAAACGGGGAAGGTTTAAAATAGGCTCAGAGAGCAGTTTTCATTAATATTCGAAGCAATTGCTCTCTGACCCCAATCCTCGTGGCGCCCGGAACACCTATGTAACATACTGAGCTTAGTACAAATATCAAAAACCGGCGATGATTGCGCAATGTGCAGCGTAAAGCGCTGTGACCTTAACTTGCACTGGTCGGGTGATTATTTGATGCGATACTCCGCTGAGCGGGCATGGGCTACCAGGCCCTCGCCACGCGCCAAGGTCGAGGCCACTTCCCCGAGTGCAGAGGCGCCTTGTGCAGAACAGCCGATCAGACTGGAACGCTTTTGAAAATCATAGACGCCCAGCGGTGAGGAAAACCGTGCCGTAC
>JABDQW010000278.1 GCA_013042055.1 Gammaproteobacteria bacterium
TGATGGTCATGGCCGGCGCGGGGTTGATTATCTATAACAATCAGTGAAGCTGAGTACATTTAACAGGGATTTTAACCGCAGAGGCGCAGAGGCACAGAGAAAACTAGTTTAGTTTTTTTGCAGGAGCGGCTTTAGCCGCTCCTGCAACACTAACAATAAGAACCTCAGCGTCTCTGCGCCTCTGCGGTCATATTAAGAATTTCCACACGCTTGTACCGATTGTTTACTTCATCGCGGCCTGTGCCGCTTCGAGTGCGACACCGGTGTTTACATCAGCGCCCATATCGCTGAGTACGGCTTCCAATGACGACAGGCACAGGAAGATGTTTTCGGCACGAGAGCTGTAGCCCATCAGGCCAATTCGCCAAACCCTGCCGGCCAGCGTGCCGAGTCCGGCGCCGATCTCCAGGTTGAACTCATTCAGCAGCCTCGAGCGTACCGCGGCTTCGTCAATCCCATCGGGAATGGTCACCGAGTTCAGCTGCGGTAGGCGATGGGCCTCATCGACCACGAAGGCCAGGCCCATGGCTTCCAGACCGGCACGCAGCGCCTGGTGGTTGTTGGTGTGGCGCGCCCATGCGTTCTCCAGCCCTTCCTCCTGTAATATCACCAGCGCTTCGTGGAGCGCGTACAAGGCATTGACTGGTGCCGTGTGGTGGTAGGCGCGTTTGGCGTTTGACCCCCAGTAGCCCATCACCAGATTGGTATCGAGGAACCAGCTCTGAACCTTGGAATTGCGCTTGGTGATGACGTCAACAGCGCGTTCGCTGAAGCTGACCGGTGAGATACCGGGTGTGCAGGACAGACATTTTTGCGTGCCGGAGTAGATCGCATCGATGCCCCATTCATCGACTTTGAGCTCGCATCCTGCCAATGACGTGACCGTGTCCACCAGCGTTAGGGTGTCATGGTCATGAGCGAGTTTGCACAGGATGTCGGCATCCGAGCGCGCACCGGTGGAGGTTTCGGCATGCACGAAAGCGAGTAGCTTGGCATCCGGATTGGCTTTCAGGGCATCTTCCACTTTTTGTGGGTCGACCGGCTTACCCCACTCATCTTCCACCATAATCGGCGTGGCGCCACAACGTTCCACGTTTTCTTTCATGCGCCCGCCGAATACCCCATTCTGGCACACAATCGCCTTGTCACCGCGTTCGAGCAGATTGACGAACGTGGTTTCCATGCCCGCGGAGCCGGGTGCCGATACGGGTATGGTCAGTTGGTTCTTTGTCTGGAAGGCGTATTGCAGCATTTGTTTGACTTCATCCATCATGCCGACGAATGCGGGGTCGAGGTGGCCGATGGTCGGGCGTGCCATCGCGCTGGTTATGCGTGGGTGGACATCGGAAGGGCCTGGCCCCATCAGCGTGCGTACGGGCGGATTGAAAGAGGTAATGCTCATGACCTGTAAATTCTGTAATGGTTAAAAAAAGTGGCGGCTATTCTGCCACGAATGTTCGAGTTCGACCACGTGTCGAGTATGGGGTTATTTCAGTGGGTGATCAGATCAGCATCTCGATCCAATGCTTGACTGGAATGTGGGTACCGCTTTGCAAATGTAACAGGCAGCCAATATTCGCTGTCACGATGAGGTCGGGTTGCGCGGATTCAATGTGTTGTACTTTTCTATCGCGTAACTGTTCAGCCATCGTCTTCTGCAGGATGGAATAGGTGCCCGCTGAACCACAACAGAGATGTGATTCTTGAAAACTCACCAGCTGAATACCCGAGGCCTGGAGCAGGGATTCGACTTTGCCGCGGACCTGCTGACCGTGCTGGAGTGTGCACGGCGCGTGAAAAGCAATTTTTTGGTCTGAGTGTGTCGCCGAGGCTTGTGTCTTATCTTGTGCAGCGACATATTCGCTCAGATCCTGGCTGAGCTCGCTGACACGGGCAGCCTTGTCCCGGTAATTTCGATCGTCAGCCAGCATGCGGCCATACTCCTTTATCGTGACTTCGCATCCGGTGGCTGTTGAAATGATGGCTTCGATTTGGTGGTTCTCGATGTAGGGCCACCAGCTATCGATATTGCTTTTCATCGTGGCATGTGCCTCGTCGTAGGCGTCTAGATGATGGCTGATGCCACCGCAGCATCCGGATCTCGGTATGCGGAGAGTTTGTATACCGAGACGATCGAGCACGATGGCCGCCGCGCGATCGATATTGGGTTGTAATGCCGGCTGAACACAGCCTGGCAATAGGATGATTTTTCGCTGATGCTCGGTCTTTGGCCAATCCAGCAGTTTCTCAGGTTTTTCCGGTATTTTCCGTTTTATCGCGCTAGGCAGGAATGTTCTGATCAATTGGGCGGTTGCAATCGCGGTATTGAACAGCGGTCGAGTCAAAAACAATTTACGAACCATAAGGCGTTTGAAGCGGTCGCTGATCGTGCGCTGTGTTTGATCGGAGACCATCTGGCGTCCGATATCCAGCAATTGGCCATAGTCCACACCGGAAGGACAGGTTGATTCACAATTTCGGCAGGTCAGGCATCGATCGAGATGGGATTGGGTCAAGCTGCCGGGTTGCTTGCCTTCGAGGACCTGCTTGATCAAGTAGATGCGACCCCGGGGTGCGTCGAGTTCATCGCCGGTCAGTTGGTAGGTGGGACAGGTTGCATTGCAGAAACCGCAGTGCACGCAGTTTCGCAGTATGCGATTGGCCTCTTTGCCCTGGTGTGTCTCCAGAATCGCGTGAGTAATCGAGGTTTTCACAGTTCTTCATACAGCCTGCAGGGATTCAAAATGCTGTGTGGGTCAAAGGCCTGTTTGATGCGTTTGTGGATGGCGAGCATCGCTGGTTGCAGTGGTTGAAAAACTTGCTGACGTGAAGCCGCTCGCAATGCGTAACGCGTTGCATGGCCATGCAGGCGCCGTGCTTGTTCGAATAGATCGTTGTTAGATGCTTTCCAACGCAGGGCACCACCCCATTCGATCAGCTGATCGTCTTCGTTGTGGATGTTTGTTGATGGCGGCAGTGATAAGCGCCATAAGTTATCCTGTTGGAAGCAAGGATGTGTCTGGTGACGAAGTTGATGCCACAATTCATTACCAACAATTTCGCCTCCCATTCTACTGTGCGCTTGTTTTATGCTATTTTCGGTGCTGCTCAGACGCAGCGACAAGGTGCCCTGATAGTGACAACTTGCTGAGATCGGCTGGCCTTCATGCAACCAGTTTCGAAGCCATTGATGGCCCTGCGCTGCATCGACCTCGAACGCCAATGTCGTTTCGGCTTCCGATTTTGGCAATACCTTGAGCGAAATTTCGATCAGTACACCGAGTGTTCCCTGTGCCCCTGCCATCAGTCGCGAGACGTCATAGCCGGCGACATTTTTCATCACTTGACCGCCAAATTGCAGCAGCTCACCTTTGCCGTTAATGACTTTTGCGCCTAGTACGAAATCACGAGCCGCACCTCGGAACGCACGAGCCGGACCAGAGAGACCACAGGCAACGGCGCCGCCGAGGGTGGCTTGATCGGTGTGCAGCGGTGGTTCGAAGGCGAGCTGTTGGTTGTGTTGGTCGAGTGCGGCTTCAAGCTCATCGAGACGCGTGCCGCTTCTAGCGGTGATCACCAGCTCGCTGGCCTGGTAAGACAGGATGCCCTGATGCCCATCCAGCGGCAACGCTTCACCCTCTACTTGTCGCCCATAAAAGGATTTGCTGTTACCGGCGTTGATCACTAGCGGTGTTCTGGCGCGACACGCCTTAACAATCTGCTCACGCAATTGTTCGGTTTTGTCGTTACCTGACATGAAAATGCGGGCTAGAAACGTTCCAGCTCGGGATGGGGGAGTTGACCATGGTGTACGTGCATTGCACCAAACTCTGCGCAACGGTGTAGGGTTGGGATGCCTTTGCCTGGATTGAGTAGTCCATTCGGATCAAACGCCTGCTTGACCGCGTGGAACTGCTGCAGTTCGTATTCGTTGAATTGCACACACATCTGATTGATTTTTTCCATGCCGACGCCATGCTCGCCGGTAATGGTGCCGCCAGCTTCGACGCAAACTTCCAGTATCTTGCCACCCAGTTCTTCCGTTCGCTCCAGCTCACCCTCAATATTGGCGTCATAGAGAATCAATGGATGCAGGTTGCCATCACCGGCGTGAAATACGTTGACGATGGGCAGGCCATATTCGTCCGAAAGCTCGCTGATCCGTGTCAAAACATCAGCGAGCTGGTGTCGAGGGATCGTGCCGTCCATGCAGTAGTAGTCCGGAGAAAGCCGACCCACGGCGGGAAATGCCGCTTTCCGGCCGGCCCAGAATTTGGCGCGCTGCTGCTCGTCTTTAGCAACGCGTATTTCTGTGGCACCGGAGCGCTGCAGCAACTGTTGGGCTCGTGACAACTGATCCGCGACCTCAGTATCGCTGCCGTCGATTTCGCACAATAAGATCGCGGCGGCATCTCGAGGGTAACCTGCGTTGACAAAATCATCGGCTGCGCCGACGGCAGCATTGTCCATCAGTTCCAGACCGGCCGGGAGGATGCCATCGGCAATCACATTGCTTACCGCCTGTCCAGCCGTTGCCACGTCATCAAATGAGGCAAGTATCACATTGGCGGTCTCCGGAGTGGGTAGCAGTTTAACGGTTATTTCGGTGATGATGCCGAGCAGGCCTTCCGAGCCGGTCATCAGTGCTAGCAGATCATACCCCGGACTATCCAGCGCATCACTTCCTATTGTCAGGTGCTCTCCGTCGATGGTGACGACTTCGAGTTTCATGATGTTGTGTACTGTCAGGCCGTATTTTAGGCAGTGAACTCCGCCGGCATTTTCCGCAACGTTGCCCCCGATAGAGCAGGCAATCTGCGAAGATGGGTCCGGCGCATAGTACAGTCCATATTCGCGGACGGCATCGGATATGGCTAGATTGCGTACCCCGGGCTGTACCACCGCCGTGCGGTTTTCGATATCGATGTGCAGGATGCGATTAAATTTGGCCAGGCTGACCAGGATGCCGTTTTCAAGTGGCAACGCGCCACCAGACAGACCGGTTCCAGCACCACGTGCGACCACGGGAATCTGCTGTTTTGTACAAAAGGTCAATATCTGGTCGATCTGGTCGACCGTTTCAGGTAGCACCACCGCCAACGGAAGCTGTTGGTAAGCGGACAGTCCATCGCATTCGTAGGGTCTCAGATCCTCTGTTTCGTGTAACACACTGGCGGCCGGTAAGATCTTCTGCAAACAGCGTACGATCAGGCTTTTGTTCGGGTGCGTGGGGATCATGGCTGGCGCGTCATTCTGCGCATTGCGTCGTAGTCGGTCTGTCTATTGTCATCGCCCAAGTACGAAGGAACAACCATAGCCAATGAGGTAGCTTCATGTTCGCCGTGCTGGCAGACGCTGTCCAGCTTCAGTGAGTTGTAATTATCCACCGAGAACGGTTTGCCCGGAAACCATTCGAGCACATTGGCTTGTAGCTGGCTGATGAAGTCAGGCAGGCTAATCACGCGTCGGTTCAGGTCCAGCGTTTTGGCTGTGTATTCAACCAGCTGCTTCAAGGAATATTCCTCAGGGCCGCACACGTTATAACGTTGACCATAGGTGGACTTGTCGTCAAGCGCCTGCACGAAGCGATCTGCGACATCGCCAACATACACTGGAGCAAAACGCGCAGTCGCGCACGCCAGCGGAAAGAAATAGGGCATCACTTTGAGTAAGTCGGCAAAGCGGTTAAGGAAGCTGTCACCTGGGCCGAATATCACCGAAGGTCGAAAGCTGGTTACAGCCAGGCGATCCGTTGAGTAGGTGTGCAGTGTGTTCTCGCCTTCTCCTTTGGTGCGCAGATAGAAACTCGTGCCAAGATTGGCGTCGGCATTGAGTGCGCTCATATGCAGAATTCTGCGTATATTCAAGTCTAGACAGATACCCAGAAGGTTCTTTGGCAGTTCAACGTGCACCTTGCGGAAGCCATCACCGTTGTGTTGTTTTTCATTGAGTATGCCAACTAGATTTATAACCGCATCCACGCCGTTCAAATATTTTTTTAGCTGTAAATTGTCAAAAACGTCGGCTTCGATCAATTCTATGTTGGGGAGTACTAGCAGGTCACGATGGTTGTTTCGGTTACGCGTTAGGATCCGAACCCGTCTGTTCCTGGATACCAGCCGATTGGCGATCTGTTTACCGACAAAGCCGGACCCGCCGAGGATGCATATGGAGTTGTGCTTCATATCTAACAGAGTTGAACTGTAACTATCAAGTTCGCGCTACTTTATCACACCATGTGATCTTTGGATGCGTCAAAGGTGGAGCACGTTTACGATTGAGCTGCTATCATTTGTTTCAACCGGAGTGCGTTAGTTGACGACTCTGAGAACAACAAGAGGTAATCACAGAATATGCTTCGAAACGGACTGATAACCCTCGCTGCCCTATTGCCCGCGACCAGCGTGTTTTCAGGTGGCTTGGATCTAAGGCTCGGCAGTGAAACGGCGGAGGTCACTTTCCTTACGCAAAGCGCTACTTTCGGTTATGGTGGTGCAGATATCGGAATTGGTTTTTTTCTAAATGAAAAGGATGATTTTTTAGCGAATGGTTCAATTCTTGTGTCCGGCAGTGGGGCCGGTGATGTGCGCGCTTTGCACTTTGGTGTCGGTGGTAAGATATACGCTGGCAGGCTTGATTTCGAACCGAGTAATGCGAGTGGCGGCGCCATTGCGATTGGCGGTAATCTACGCTATGTGTTTCCATCGAGTATGCCCTTTGCAATACTGGTAGAAGGTTTTTGGGCACCGAGCGTAACAAGTTTTTCCGATTTTGATCGCCTCGTTGAATACCGTGCTGCGTTGGAGCTTGAGGTGACACCCAGTGCGCGTGCCTATGTCGGTTATCGGGTGCTGGAGGTCAAGTTGGATACAGGGTTTGAGTACAAGGCAGATGATAATGCGCACATCGGTGTGCGTTTCTCATTCTGATTCGATCAACGTGAATTTCACGAGAAGGCGGGGTGACTCGCCTTTTTTTTATGGGGCGAGTACATGTCCGAGAGTGCAAATCAGATTGACAGACTGCTCGATATCATGGCTGCGTTACGTGATCCGTCGGGCGGCTGTCCATGGGATATCGAGCAGACATTTCGTTCGATCTCGGCTTATACCATCGAGGAAGCATACGAAGTCGCCGATGCTATCGAGCGCGAGGATACCCTTGATTTAAAGGACGAGCTGGGTGATCTGCTGTTCCAAGTAGTATTTCACGCGCAGATCGCAAATGAGCAGGGCTTGTTCAGCTTCGATGAAGTTGTGGCCGCTATTAGTGACAAGATGGTACGCAGGCATCCGCATGTATTCGGCGATGAGGCTGTCGAAGACCACGCCGCACTGCACCGTGCCTGGGAACGCCACAAGAAAAATGAGCGTCAGGCCAAACAGCGCGAACACTCGAGTCTACTCGATGGTATCGCATCGACGATGCCGGCTTTGCGTTGGTCATCCAAGTTGCAGAAACGGGCTGCACATCACGGTTTTGATTGGGAAGATGTTACCCCGGTGTTCGATAAATTGCAGGAAGAAATTGCCGAACTGTGCGCGGAAATGGGTGTAGCAAACAATCACGACCGCATCACCGATGAAATGGGGGACATTCTGTTTGCCTGCGTGAATCTATCGCGCCACCTGGATGTCAATCCGGAACATGCTTTGCGCGAGTCGAACCGCAAATTCATCACGCGCTTCGCTGTGCTCGAGGAGCTATTGCAGCAGGATGGCAAGATCATGGA
>JABDQW010000280.1 GCA_013042055.1 Gammaproteobacteria bacterium
ATTCTGCGTGACGTATAGCTGCACGTGTGAAGACTGGCCCGACGACTTCAAAAAACACCGTTGAACTGATCACGATCGTCAACAGCGTATGTTTGTATTCCGGAAATTGGTTTGATGCCACCAGCGCCATGCTCAGGGCAACACCCGCCTGAGGTAGCAAGGCAAGACCCATCCAGTCGCGTGTGACGCGGTCAGCCGAACTGACAACGGCGCCGATCCTGGCGCCAATTAGCTTGCCTGCAAACCGAGCGAGTATGTAAACACCGCCGATCAGGCCAAGCTCCCAGATCATGCCGAATTGTAGCGATGCTCCCGCAAGTACAAAAAATATCGTCAGAAACGGCCGCTCGACATTTTCAATTTCGTGAAAAGCATATTCATGATGACTGGCGTAGTTAGCGGTGACCGCGCCCAACACGATCGATGCAAGCAGAAAAGACACATCCAGCCAAATCGCTAGACCACCGCAGATGAACACCAGACCGAGGGCTTCCATCAACATGGGCTGCCCTTGTCTGATTCTTCCGGTTAAATAGGCTGATGGAAATCCGAGGGCAATACCAAGCAAGAAGGCCCCACCGATATCCTTGATCGCGGAATAAATGTGGCAAGCCTGTCCGCCATCGCCGCAGATCGCTGCAACGATTGCAAGACCGAAACTGAACAGCAACAGCCCCCACAGATCATCCAAGGCCACGATCGAAAGCAGTAAATCACTGAATGTGTTGTCACTGCCTGACTCAAGTACGATGTCCATCGTCGCTGCCGGCGCCGTAGCTGAAGCAATACAACCAAGCAGTATTGCTATACTGACCGATACACCTATCATCACCAGAGCGACTGTGACTAACGCAACGGTTAACAGCACCGTGCAAATCGATATCCACAGTGTCTTGCCCGCAGACCGCCTGAGAAATTCTTTATTTAGTTTGCCGCCCAGCAAGAATCCGACCATCAGCAATGCCATATTTGCGATGATGTCAAATCGTTCGGTAAAAACCGGCGGAATCAGGCCAAGTACTTCCTCGCCAATGACTATGCCGAATAATAGCAGCAGTGTCACTCGCGGTAAGAAGGTGCGACGTCCAATTGCGTCGGTGACCAGTCCAACAAGCAATATACTTCCAAGCGTTAGAAGAAACTCCGATGCGGAATACATGGATTGGTATACGGGCCCTATGCGGAGAGATTGACTATTTAGGCACTGAGCAATTCTACTACATTAGCACTGTGCTCCTATCAAGATGAGTATTCCCGCGGGCTAGCCCGCATTTCTCACCAGGCGGCGTAGAAATCTGGTAAGGCATTGGCCAATTGGGTTAAAGCTGGACCATCAGAAATACAGTGTGTTTTTCGAGCAGGCCTATCACGGTTCAGGCCTGTTTTTAAATCCACAAAGACACGCACAGTCAGAAATACACGGGCTTACTCCCGTTCTTCGCACAATCCGTCGCGCATCCAGATTGCTGCATGACCATACTCCCCTAGTGGGAAATGCGGATCACGATTGAAGCCAAAAAAAAGCCCCGTTGATAGCCAACGGGGCTTTTATTCATAGGCTCATGAAAGAGCAGCTTACATCATGCCGCCCATGCCACCCATGCCACCCATATCGGGTGCGCCTGCCGCCTCTTCCTTCGGCACCTCGGCAACCATGCACTCGGTGGTGATCAACAGACCAGCGACAGAAGCTGCGTTCTGCAGCGCCGAGCGGGTGACCTTAGTCGGATCGAGAATACCCATTTGGACCATGTCACCGTACTCACCGGTAGCGGCGTTATAACCGAAGTTGCCTTCACCATCGGCCACTTTGGCCAGTACAACGGACGCTTCGTCACCGGAGTTGCTGACGATCTGGCGCAGCGGATCTTCCATCGCACGCAGCGCGATTTTGATACCGATGTCTTGGTCGTGGTTATCGCCCTTCAGGTCCTTGATTGCAGCGACTGAGCGGATCAAGGCAACACCACCGCCGGGAACAATGCCTTCTTCAACCGCAGCACGCGTTGCGTGCAGCGCGTCTTCGACACGTGCCTTTTTCTCTTTCATTTCAACTTCAGTGGCAGCACCGACCTTGATCACTGCGACACCGCCAGCCAGCTTAGCTACGCGCTCTTGCAGTTTTTCACGATCGTAGTCCGAGGTCGCTTCTTCGATCTGGACGCGGATCTGGGTGACGCGGCCTTCGATATCACCAGGCTTGCCATCACCATCAACAATCGTGGTGTTTTCCTTGCTGACAGTGATGCGTTTGGCGCCGCCAAGATCGTCCAACGTCGCCTTTTCCAGTGACAGGCCGACTTCCTCTGAAATTACACTACCACCAGTCAGCACGGCAATATCTTCGAGCATGGCTTTACGGCGATCGCCGAAGCCCGGTGCCTTGACTGCCGCGACCTTGACGATGCCGCGCATGCTGTTGACGACCAATGTCGCTAAAGCTTCACCTTCGACATCTTCCGCTATGATCAGCAAAGGCTTACCGGCCTTGGCTACGTTCTCGAGAACCGGCAGCAAGTCGCGGATATTAGAGATCTTCTTGTCGAATAACAGAATGTACGGGTCTTCGAGTTCCGCACTCATATTGTCCTGGTTGTTGACGAAATACGGTGACAAATAGCCACGATCGAACTGCATACCTTCGACAATATCCAGCTCATCAGCCAGCGAAGTGCCTTCTTCAACGGTGATAACACCTTCCTTACCAACCTTGTCCATCGCTTCGGCGATAATGTTACCGACCGTATTGTCGGAGTTGGCTGAAATGGTACCGACTTGAGCGATGGCTTCGCTGCTGTCACAGGGCTTTGACTGGCTCTGCAATGCTTCGACAGCGGCTAAAACAGCCTTATCGACACCGCGTTTCAGATCCATTGGGTTCATACCGGCAGAAACGGATTTCATGCCTTCGCGAACGATACCCTGGGCTAGCACCGTTGCCGTGGTGGTGCCGTCACCGGCCACATCGGAAGTCTGTGAAGACACTTCCTTGACCATCTGTGCACCCATATTTTCAAATCTGTCTTCCAGTTCTATTTCCTTGGCTACCGACACGCCATCTTTGGTCACGGTCGGCGCACCGAAGGCTTTTTCCAGGACTACATTCCGGCCTTTCGGGCCCAGTGTGACCTTAACTGCGTCGGCCAGTGTATTGACACCCTTGATCATACGCGTACGGGCATCATCGCTAAATCTTACGTCTTTTGCTGACATTATTTTTCCTCTTAACTCTCTCTGTTGATTTACGCTGCAAGAATACCCAGGATGTCTTCTTCCTTCATGATCAGAACGTCTTCACCATCGACTTTGATCTCTGTTCCGGAATACTTACCAAACAGAACCTGATCTCCCACCTTCACATCCAATGCTCGCACTTCACCACTGTCGGTAATTTTGCCGTTGCCTACAGCCACTATTTCTCCCTTTTGAGGTTTCTCGGCCGCGGAATCCGGTATTACAATACCACCAGCACTGGTACGCTCTTCTTCCATACGTTTGACCACAACACGGTCGTGTAACGGACGTATATTCATCTATTTATATCCTCTTGAAAAATTAGCACTCTAACCTAGTGAGTGCTAATGATAACGACGAAAGTATCAGAGTCAAGGCCTCTCTGCGGTACAAAAGGTGCCTGTTCTCGTGATTGCTCGTGATATTGGGGACGAAGATCAGAATTACAAGGGTCGATGAGGTTAATTCTCATCAATTTACAAAAATCACATCACCACGACCCGGTTGTATTCAGTCATCACGGTGAAATTCACCCTCGATGGTGCGACCTTGGTTTTGGCCAGACCCCGTATTGTCCGGGCCATCATAATGCGTGCGCGTATGATGATAGAAGCCCTGTCCGTGAATGATCGAACGCCGCATCACGTAGCGGATAAAGGCTCGGCGGGTCACCGGGATCAAACACATGAAACCCAGCGTATCGGTGAGGAAACCGGGCGTGATCAGCAGTGCGCCGCCAACAGCCAGCACGATGCCTTCCATCATCTCCATCGCCGGCAAGGTCCCCATTTCCATGTTCTGGCGGGCCCGATTCAATGTGCTGAAGCCCTGGACTCTGAGTAACGTCACTCCAACGACGGCGGTCAGAACGACCAGTAATACGGTCCACAACGCCCCAATTACACTGCCAACCTCTATAATAAGGTAGAGTTCAACCAGGGGAATGACGATAAAAAGAACGGGCCAAATGCGTAACATAATGAATTTAATCTGTTATTGCCGAGTCCCGTGATTCTTCGTCGGCACTGAACCCAATGCATAAGACGGATCTAATGAAGCCATACTTTGTCATAAAACATACGATCATGAAGCACCTATTAGATAAATTTCCAGCCTTGCTGCTCGCTATTCTGTCAATTACCCTGGCTGTTCCGGCCACGGCTGTGGATCTGCTCGACGACCTTGGATTAGGCGGCGAGGACGATATTCTCGAAGTCGATGACGCGTTTCAGCTTAGCACGGAACTGCAGGGGAACCTGTTTATTGCCAAATGGATTATTGCCGAAGGCCACTACCTGTACCAGGACAAAATGGACATTGCCGCGTCCGATCAGAAAATCGATACACATCCACTGCAACTGCAACCTGGCGAAGAAAAACAGGATCCGATATTCAATAAGCTGTTGTATGTCTATCACGACTCAGCTGAAGTCGTGCTCCCGATAGCCAATAATAATGGGGTCGAGGAGGCCGTTTTCAAGGTCAAATACCAGGGCTGCTCAGAAATCTCAGGGATCTGCTACCCGCCGCAAACACGCGAAATTAGCGTGCGCTTGCCCGAAATCGTCGGCGCAGCGGCGGCGGGCGTCGCAGCGACAGCGGCCGCAGACAGCGCGCCTTTCGTCTCCGAACAAGACCGGATCGCCAATACACTCAAACAGGGCAATACCTGGTTAACGATAGCGGCATTTTTCGGTGCCGGTTTGCTGCTGGCGCTGACCCCCTGCGTGTTTCCGATGATCCCGATATTGATGGGTATCATCGTTGGCCAGGGCGAAAACCAGACCATGCGCAGCACCTTCATACTCTCGCTGGTCTATGTGCTCGCAATGGCGATGACCTATACCGTGGTCGGCATCCTGGTGGGTTTATCTGGTGAAAACATTCAGGCCTGGTTCCAGAATCCCTGGATCATTGGCACCTTCGTCGCCATCTTCATCGCCTTGTCCTTTTCGATGTTCGGCTTCTATGAACTGCAGATGCCGGCATCGATCCAGAGCAAGCTTACCCAGATCAGCAACAGCCAACAGGGCGGCACGCTAACCGGGGTGGCCATCATGGGGTTCCTGTCAGCCCTGATCGTCGGCCCTTGTGTCACGGCGCCACTGGTGGGCGCGCTGATCTATATCGCCGAGACCGGTGATGCCGTGCTCGGCGGCCTCGCGCTGTTCGCGCTGAGCATGGGCATGGGCGCGCCGCTTCTTGCGATTGGAGCATCGGCAGGAAAAGTGCTGCCGAAAGCCGGCGCCTGGATGGACGCGGTCAAGGCCGTGTTCGGTGTGCTGCTGCTTGGTCTGGGTATCTGGATGTTGGAACGCGTTGCACCACCGGTACTGACAATGGCACTGTGGGCCGCGCTGTTGATTGTTTCCGCCATCTACATGGGCGCTATCGACGCCTTGCCGGCCGGTACCTCGGGCTGGCGCAAGCTCTGGAAAGGCACCGGTATTTTGTTGCTGGTCTACGGTATCATTTTATTGATAGGCCTGGCTTCCGGCGGGCGCGATGTGTTCCACCCGCTCAAGGGTATCGCCGTTTCCGGCAGCAGCACTAGTGCCCAGACGTCGCATCTGCCATTCAAACAGATCAAGGGCGTAGACGGCTTCAAAACGGCGCTAGCGGATGCCGGTGCACAAGGTAAAACTGTGATGCTCGATTTTTATGCCGACTGGTGCGTATCGTGCAAAGAGATGGAACTGCTGACTTTCACCGACCCCGTCGTGCAACAGGCCCTAGCGGATACCGTACTGTTGCAAGCCGACGTCACCCCCAACGATGAACAGGACAAAGCTTTGTACAAGCACTTTGGCATCATCGGCCCCCCGTCGATCATGTTCTTTGATAAAGCGGGCAATGAACGCAAGAATTATCGGGTAGTCGGATTTTTGCCTGCTGACAAGTTCAGCGCTCACGTCACGCGTGCGTTAGAATAGCGCTTTCGCGGACCTCGACCAACCCGGGGGTGTATGACTCGACACGCATCACCCCTTTTTTGATAGCTTGGAAATGAAAAAAATCCTGATATTTATCGTGGCAATGGCGGTCGCCGGCGCTGCAGGCTTCGGGCTTCAACGCTACCTGTCGACCAACAACCAGGCGATAGCACCTCAAGCTGACAGCGCGATCATCGGCTCCCAGCGTACCGAGTTTGCCATGATGGATATCGATGGCAACACACGCAATATCAAAGACTGGGATGGCCAGATTATCCTGCTGAACTTCTGGGCCACCTGGTGCCCACCTTGCTTGAAGGAAATACCGGACTTCATCGAGGTCCAGGAACATTTTAACAACCGCGGCTTCCAGATCGTTGGCATTGCCGTCGACGATGAGGATGATGTCAGGGAATTTGCCGCTGACAAGGCGATGAACTATCCCGTGATGGCCGGCGAAACCGAAGCTATCGAGTTATCGAAAAAATACGGCAATAGTATCGGCGGCCTGCCCTACAGCGCAATTATCGACAAGAACGGCAAAATTACCCACACGATCACCGGAGAACTAAGTAAAAAGCGTCTTTTAGCCATCCTGAAGGAACTTGGCCTCAGCGTTTGAAATTAAATAGCCTTTTTAAGTTTTTTAGCGTAAGTTCACCGCTATATCAGACAAATAGTGGACATTTACGACTATCTTATGCACAATTGTACCTATTGACTCCAATGGCGGCTAATAATTCTGCAATATGCCTGACCTGCTCGTTATCAATGGCCCGAATCTGAATTTACTGGGTACCCGGGAGCCACAACACTACGGACTGGATACGCTGTCGAGCATAAACCAGAGGCTGGAACAACAGGCCTCTGCGCAAGGCTTCAGTCTGGAAAGTGTTCAGAGCAACGCAGAAGCCGAGCTCATCGACGTCATCCATCGAGCAAGACAGCAAGGCGTGCGGTTTATATTGATCAACCCGGCAGCGTTTACACATACCAGCGTGGCGCTGCGTGATGCCCTGAGTGGAGTGAATATACCGTTTATCGAGATCCATCTTTCTAATGTGCATGCACGCGAACCTTTTCGCGAACATTCCTATTTCTCGGATATCGCCATTGGCGTGATTTCGGGCCTGGGCTCCCTGGGCTATGAGCTCGGATTACAAGCAGCACTCATACGGCTCTCAGCCGTGAATGCTGAGAACGATGACAACTGATAACGAGTGCATTGCTGAACAAATTAATATTGAGCCCGCCGGTAACGTGTTGGGCCCGCAAATGAACAAAGGTTGATTTTGATGGACATACGCAAGGTTAAGAAACTGATCGAGCTAGTGGAAGAATCCGGTATCGCAGAGCTGGAAATCAACGAAGGTGAGGAGTCGGTGCGTATATCGCGTTACGGCTCCGGCGCAATCCAAGCCCTGGCTCCTGTGAACTACGCACCGGCAGCGGCACCGGCCCCTGTCGCCGAAGCAGCACCAGCAGCGGCGCCGCCCTCCGAAGAGGATGACAACGAGTTGCCGGCCGGGCACGTCGTCGAATCGCCGATGGTCGGCACCTACTACAATGCGCCATCGCCCAGCGCGAAAGCATTCGTCAATGTTGGCGACAGCGTAGCGATTGGTGACACCATATGCATCGTCGAGGCGATGAAGATCCTCAATCAGATCGAAGCCGAAGTCGCGGGAACCGTCAAAGCGATCCTGGTCGAGAACACCCAGCCCGTCGAGTATGGCCAACCGCTGATGATAATCGAATAAAAGAATCATGCTAGATAAAGTCGTTATAGCGAACCGTGGTGAAATCGCGCTACGTATTCTGCGGGCATGTCGCGAGCTCGGTATAAAAACCGTCGCCGTGCACTCCGAAGCCGACCGCGATCTGAAACACGTACGCCTCGCCGATGAATCCGTCTGCATCGGCCCTGCACCGTCCGACCAGAGTTACCTGAATGTTCCGGCGATCATCAGTGCAGCGGAATTAACTGACGCCGTCGCGATTCATCCTGGCTACGGCTTTCTTTCCGAAAATGCCGATTTTGCCGAGCGCGTGGAAGACAGCGGCTTTGTTTTCATAGGCCCGTCCCCCGAAGCCATCCGCATCATGGGCGACAAGGTCGAGGCGATACGCACGATGAAACAAGCCGGCGTTCCCTGTGTTCCGGGTTCCGGAGGCCCCCTGGGGGGTGATGCCGATACCAATATGAAACTAGCGGCCGACATCGGTTATCCGATCATCATCAAAGCAGCTGGCGGCGGTGGTGGACGCGGTATGCGCGTGGTTCACTCTGAAGCGACGCTGCTAAACTCGATTGCATTAACCAAACAGGAAGCGGGCTCGACCTTCGGCAACGACATGGTCTATATGGAGAAATACCTCGAGCGACCGCGACATGTCGAATTCCAGCTACTCTCGGATGGCCAGGGTAACGCGATTCACCTCGGTGAACGCGATTGCTCGATGCAGCGTCGCCATCAAAAAGTCGTCGAAGAAGCACCGGCTCCCGGCGTCACCGAGCGCATGCGCAAGAAAATCGGTCAACGCTGCATCGACGCCTGCATCAAGATGAAATACCGCGGCGCCGGTACCTTCGAATTCCTGTTCCAGGACAATGAATTCTATTTCATCGAAATGAATACGCGCGTTCAGGTCGAGCACCCCATAACAGAAATGATCACTAGCGTCGACATCGTCAAGGAACAATTACATATCGCTTCGGGAGAGAAGCTGCGTTACAAGCAGAGCGAAATCGAAATCAGAGGCCACGCGATCGAATGTCGTATCAATGCCGAAGACGCAAAAACCTTCATCCCGTCACCCGGTATGATCGAACGTTACCATCCGCCCGGCGGACCGGGTATTCGTATTGATACCCACATCTATGGCGGCTACACCGTACCACCCTACTACGATTCGATGATCGGCAAATTGATTGCCTACGGCTGTGATCGTGAGGTAGCCATTGCACGGATGGAGGGCGCGTTGTCCGAAATAGACATTTCCGGCATCAACACCAATATTGACCTGCACCGGGAAATCATGGCGGACTCAACATTCAGGGCCGGCGGCGCGAATATTCACTATCTCGAGAAAAAACTCGGCCTGTAAACATAGCCTGGCCCGCATTTCTCACCAGGCGGCGCCAAGCATTGGTCCCTTGGAAGAAAACCTGGATGACCAAAATACATTGTGTTCTTCAAGCATGTCTATCATCCTAGATTCCGCAGTTGAAAATACCAGTAAGTTATCTTTACCCCGATGATTCCGTTCGGCATGGTAACAGACGAGGTACTCACGCAAATTCGCATTTGAGGCAGGACACAAACGAATGATGACATGGACCGTCGATGTTAAGATGTTGATATCGCGATACTGATGTGTTTTTTGACCACACGCCCATAAGGCGCTACTCCCATGTGCATTGCACAGCCTTATTGAGAAGCCACGACAACCGCTAGGAAAAGACACTTGGAACTGCAAACCATCATTGAACAGGCCAGCGCACACTGCGATCTGACTCAGGTGGAGGATGAAAAACGCCTCTACACATTGACGCAAACACTCCTGGATCAAGCGACACTTTCCGTAGAGGACGTGCGAAATGCAGCGGCGAGAAACACGACGCCGCTGGAATTTCGGGTTGCCGCCAAGCTGTTCGAGTCGCGCCGCTTTGCCTTGCGCAATAAAAAAGCGATCTCTGTGGGGGTCGTATTTGCCATGTGGGGCGAACAGAATCGCTTACGCCCTAAGAGTGATTCCAATCCCAACGGAGAGGATGCGCTGCGGAGAAAGATCGCGCAATTGGAATGGATCAGCGCGGATTCACCCATTTCTTGGCACCTGTATGCGGTCGATGACGGCTGTCCCCATGGGAGCGGTCGGCTGGCACAGGAAATCGTTCATGACCTGTCACAGGGTGAGCGCGTGAAGGTCTTATTTCTAAAAGATCAACTGGGAAAAGGGGCCGGAATCATCGGCAGGATTCGGTCGGTAGACGAATCCAGAAAGGGCGGCTCGGTAATCCTGGGTTGCCAGCATGCGATCCGGGATGGAATGGATGCGATTATCTACACGGATGCGGATTCTTCCGTTCACCTTGGGCAGATCGGCTTACTACTGCAGAAATTTATCCATGAGGGACATCGCATCGTGCTTGGAAACCGTAAACTGCCCGATGCCGTTCTCGTCAAAGCCGAGGATCGTTGGGGGGTTGGCATCAAGGTGCTTCGGCACATGCAACGCATGGTTGGGCAGGCGATCTACTCCTTGGGCATTCTCGATACGCAGGCGGCCTTCAAATTGTACGAGCGCGAAACCCTTAAGCGGATCCTCGCATCCACTAATGTGGTTGATTTTTCCTTCGACACCGATTGGATCGCATGCGCCATTGCCCGTGGAGAGCGGATTGAGACCATACCCTTCGCATTCATCGATTCCTTTGCCGAATCGGCATCCATAACCCAGGGGCCGATGACCACTTGGGAAAGCCTGCTCAAGGGGTTGGTGCAGTCCGTGCGCGCCCATGGTCTTACACACAATAGAGCTATGGCCCAGGTCATCGACCAGGAAATCAAGGACGCCAGAGATCTGGAATGCCTCATCGATCATCTGCCTGCAGAGCTTGTGGACACGGATCCGGAACGCTTGGGTGATCCCAAGATCATGTCGCCGGAGGCCTTGCAGGCGTGGATCCGAGAGCGCAAGCGACGGGATAGGTTATCAAGCCGACACGCTTAGTTGCCGTCTCTCCTTCAGCAATCGGATGCTACGAATGCGAGCCTTTGTGTAATGGAAATGAGCTGCAGCGCTATAGCAAGGCAAGTTATCGAGTATATGCAGCGGTACCTAACTTAATTTGTCGATACCGACAATAGCGTATTGCAATTGAGCAGAGAGCGGAAATGCCACAAGACCCTGTTAATTCAACCATCTCACACGCTATCAAACCGAAAGTGGGCCTGCCTTTTTGGGCTGCATGCTGGGTTAGTTTACTGCTATTGGTGTTGCTTGCCATTGCACCGCTTGCGGTAAATGCTACTACCAGAAGCAGCTATCATGTGGAATACAATGTTGCACTGGATCCTAAAACAAGCTCAGCCAGTGTGCGCATTGATCTGAGCAAGCGGGCACAATGTGTGCGCTGGATTCGATTCAAGATTGATCCGAAAGTCCATAGTGGCTTCAAAGGCAGCGGATGGCGCAGGAATTGACCAGTCAAATAGATTTATATCGAAACTAATTACAATCAACAGGTTGGAGGTTGTTTAGTGCCGCAGACGCTGCAAGTTTCGATGTCGATATCGAACACTCGCCTCAAACGTTGCGCCCAGCACATCGCTGCATGACTTGCAACCGGTGTTGCGTCTTCTCGCCCGGATGCCTTCGCCTGATGACCTCGGCCCCGCCGCGCCGGCTATTGAGGCACCACCAGACGAAAGGGGCGGTAACAGATAGGCCGGGACTATGGGTATGGTAACCAATCCTCTACTCTACCCATAAGACCCAAGGTAAAAGGCTGATCCTTGATTTCTTGCTTGGTTATTGAAGCGGTCTTGACGGATCATGACATGTCAGCTATTGTCTGATTATGGCATCCATCAAAATCAGTTCAAAAGTCGAAGAAGCGGTCTGGGAAGAACTCAAGGCCGTGGCCAATGAGTCGCATCAGAATATTTCCGGTTTGTTGACTGAAGCGATTAGCGAATATCTGCAGCGGCATCGGGTACGCCCGGTTGTGCTTGATCACCTGGCTGATTCGATACGTGACAATGAGGAATTAGGAAAGCTCCTTGCCCAGTAAATCCGTTGCATTCCTCACTCTTGACGAAGTGCTGGAAATTCATGCTGTACTCATCAAGCATTTTGGAGGTCCAGAAGGTGTTCGCGACATGGGATTGCTGGAAAGTGCCTTGTATCGCCCGCAATCAGGCTACTATGCCGATTTAACAGAGATGGCATCCGCCATGTTTGAATCATTGATCAATAACCATCCCTTTGTCGATGGCAACAAACGTGTTGCATTCTTTGCAACGGATGTGTTCTTGCGCCTGAACGGTTACAGGTTTGTTGTTGAAGCCAAGTCTGCGCACGCTTTCTTGCTCGAGTTATTTGAAACAGGCGAGTGCGATATGGAGCATCTGTTGCCATGGATCAGGCGTTCTATACAATCAGGAAATAAAGGTTGAAATAAAGGTGACGTTACCCTTTGATCAGGCCAATGGTTATGCTGAGCATTATGGCGAAAAAAATATAGGGTAGCCTCCCCTATATACTCCGGCCAGCTGGCTGGGATTTGGCTGAAAAAGCGTAAATCCTCGATTGGTGATCGCGGTTTTTATACTCCGAATAAATAAGGTTCTTCGCGAATTTTGCGCATACGAAGCGCATCCTGCCGGGACCGTTCCAGGCTAGCTTGCGCCGAATCAACCGTGGCCTTGGCATTGTCGACGGCAAACTGATAGCGCTCGATATCGATCTGGAATAACTCCTGACCCGCGGTCACTGGCTGATTGTTGTTTACGAATACACCGGATATGGTGCCGGAGACCTCGCTTGCGATCGGCACCACGTGCGTGTTCACTCTGGCCTGCCAGAGAGCTTTGTAGCCAGAGCGTTTATCATCAGCAATCCTCGCGCAACTCTCCGACCAAGCCCATGAAATCACCAATCAACTTTTTCATCGCTGACTTCATGGAAACTGGCGGATTCCTATTGGGTAGGGCGGGCAGCTAGAGCGTGTGAAGGGGCTGCAACGCGTTTCGGCCCCGCTCTGGAGTTCGGCGCTATGGATGATTTTATTCGGCGCTGTTTTTTAACTCCCGTGTCAACGTCTGGGAGCTAAACTCGAACTCCCGCGTGACCAGCGAATCTAGGGCGCGCAGGGTCAGCGGCTCGTCGCTCTCCATCATAGCGCGTATCAGCGACATGATATCGTGCCGTCCATTGGATGCCAGTTGCATCTCCTCGTCCAGATCGTGCAGTAGCGCAACGGCTCGCGCCGTCACGGCGCCCCGTGAGTCTGCGCTGAGCAGGCTTTTGACTCTATCACCGCGCCTACGAAAATAGGCAATGGAATCCTCGTAGCGAGCCTGCGATAGCGTGCCGGTTTCCCGCATGGCCCGCAGGCCAATGAACTCGGCCACACCCTCATCGACCCAGTCCTCCACCTCGGCCGCGTTGACCGGATAGAGCACGTGTGCGACCTCGTGTAGCAAGGGGCTGCTGCCGTCGTTGCTGATCAACGGCAGATCGGCGTGCAGGAACAGCGAGGTCTGCGCCGACAGGCCCCCGCGCCATAGTGGATCGGCCCCCGATACGATCAGAAGGCGCTCCGGTGCAGCAGGGGTTTGCTCAAGCATCCAGCCCAGATTCCATCGTAGCATTGCCAACATTGTGATCCGCTGCGCTCGTGCGCCAATCGGCGCGGCCACCGTGATCGGCAATCCCGCGATGGTTTCGCGTTTGATACCCAGTCTGCCGACTAAAATCCAGCCGGTTGGTCGGTCGAACAGACGGTCGGGGTTGTCGATTGCCCAGCTCCCGCCGCGCTGTCTTTTGAAGCTCGTCACCTGTTTCCAGCCATCCGGCACCCGGAGATCGACGCGACTGCGCGAGGCGGCGGCGTCCACTTCCTTGGTCTGGGCTGCGGGAAACACGTCGTCACCACGCAGTAGTGCCCAGTCCTTTGTAAGTAAGGCATCGTAGGCTCTACCCCTTGGTTGTGTCAGCTCGACTTCATACTCGAAGCGCGACACACCGGACCCCGCAGGATTCCAGAGGACGTACCGGCCATCCCGTGTGCTGCCACCGTCCGCCTCCAACAACTTGTATCGGTTCTCCGGCATGTTCAGCCTCATGCTCAGTAGCAGGGGGCTATTCTGTTTTATCGTCAAGCTACCTCTGGCCACTGGGCTGTCCGGGTGGATCTCCAGCCTAAACAGCGCATCATAGTGGCCGGCTGCGTGTACCGGCGGTGCAAAGAGCAGAGCGACGGCGAGCAGCAGTGCGCTGCACCATACCCATGTATCCAGTGGACTGCACATAGCGCAAACTTCGTGGTGAAAAAAAAGCGCTAGTATACCGGTCTGTATAATACACTGCCACCCACGGGCAGTTCATTCCCTGTACCGAGGAATGAGGGTGGTGCCGCTTGGAAATCAGTGGTGGCAAGAGCGCGGTAAACAGTGCATCCTTTCCCTGTCTCGCCGCCAGCTTGTGCTGCCGCACGCCGCTTCACGCCCTGAGTTATTCCGTCAAGTCATTTTTGCGTGGTGAGCAATGGTGAACCATGACGTTCCAGGGCTTTAAGATAAGCCACCTCATCATACAGTGTTCGTGTCTGCCAACACCGATAGAGGATACGTATCCATTTGAATGCCAGGGCGCGTAGCGCCGCCTGATAAGTATTCCCTTTGGCGCGCTGCTGTCGATAATACTCACCAGCCCAGTAGGATTTGTTGATGGTCTGTGCGGCCCATTCAACAAACGTCTGACGCAGGAACGTCGGACATTGCCAACGCCAGTGCACCCAATGTTTTTTGCCGCTTCGCTCCGTCAC
>JABDQW010000282.1 GCA_013042055.1 Gammaproteobacteria bacterium
CCCATATATGCTGTCGTGTGATGGGCATCCAGCCAAAGGGCGCGAGCCCCATTAGCACAAACTTGCACATGAAGTTGAGCAGCGGGATGCCGTAGTAGATGCTCGTCTCTTTGAGCCACACCGAATATCCGGCTGCAGCGGTCAACGGGTCGATGAGGAGATCATATGTGATGGAATGAGGTTTCCCCAATAAAACCCTGAGCTTGCCAGCGTCAAGGTCTACGTGCTACCCGCTACTATCGAGGCAGTGAAGTAATTTGCTGGAAAGTCAGTTTGGACGTTTCAGGCGCCGTGCCTTGATGTCGGCTGCAAAAGCGCGGCTATCCGCTTCTCGAAGTCGCCTGCAGACTTCCCGTGCCATATTCATTCTGATTATCGTAAACTGTTCAATTTCGCGTTTGAACAACTGGTGGAATGTGTCGTCGGTCATTTCAATCGCACGGCTGTCTTCAGTTGCGAGTGAAGATGTGTTGCGCGGTTGCAGGTCCATTAAAGCAACTTCCCCAAAGCAATTACCCGGTTTGAGAGTTTTTAAAACATAATCTTCACCGTGCCATGCCTTTAGCAGCTTTACTTCTCCATGTACAAGCACAAAGAGTGATTGAGCGGGATCTTTTTCATGGTAAAAATAGTCGTCTTTGCTAACAGCGACCAGTTTTGAATGTTCCAGCAAAAATGTCAGTGTATCGATGCTAATACCGCCAAAGATAGGCATTGACTGTAACAGTTCAAAGCGTTTGTGCTGGTTACGCCTATCCAGTGTATCAGCGCTAAAAAGATTTGATTTTTTTTTGTCGTCAGGCAGCATTTTTTATGCTCGTATGTATCACTGCGATGGGATTATGCCCAAAATCAAAACCCGATAATCACGTTATTAGTATAAACCAATTCATAGGGACCGAAATTGTTTTGAAATATCAAATGAATTCATATACATAGCATCCAGTTGTGGAGCCCGCGAAATCCGGCAAGCGGAATTTTCTTGGATTAGGATGAAATTCGGAAAGGATTCGTACGTGCAGCCCGGACGAGTGGCTGTGACCGGCTGAGAAATATCAGTTGATTTTCTGATAACATGTTGTTTATTCTATTTGCACATCGTGCGCGAGCGCCAATGCAGAGGCGTGGGCTCTGTCCGTAACGGCCGACCATAACGGATCCGTATTTCGCCATCCAGCGCTTGCGAAAACGAAAACGGCCACCAGGCGCTATCCGGAGAACAACTGTGAAAGCTGGCATGCTCTCCGACGATGGTCGTGGCTTGCCACCCGGCGACGGACTTTTCAACTTGATCAAACAACGGGGACCTTAAATGTCACGGACTTCTGTTTTTTTCTGCGTCGTTCTGATCAGCTCCGTAACGATTGTTATATTACTCCCCCAGACGGCGTATGCCGGAAGCCCTGCACAAGCCGACCAGACGCAATTCGTGTTTCCGATGCCATTGGATATCTATCAGGATGACGACCTCCCGGTGTTGGAGCGCCTTGGCAACAGGATCTGGAAGAATCCCTTCAACCTTGTCGGTACGCTGATCTTCGTTGTGGCGATCGTCCATACCTTTCTTAGCAGCCGGCTTCTGGCAATCTCGGATCGACTGGAAAAAAAGCATGCGAACAAGATCACCAAGGGGCGCGCCACTTTGCATTCGGTCTCGCACCGCGCGCGCCTGCTGCATTTCATGGGTGAGGTCGAGGTGATATTCGGCTTCTGGGCGATCGCGCTGATGCTGGCTATACTCAGCTTTTATAACTGGCCTACCGCCGTCCACTACCTTTCAGATACGGTCGACTTCACCGAGCCCCTGTTCGTCGTGGTCATCATGACCCTGGCAGCGACCCGGCCGATCTTAAAACTCTCCGAGATCATCATGAACCGGATTGCCAGGACCTTCGGCGGTTCGCTAACAGCGTGGTGGCTGACTATCCTGACCGTAGGACCGCTGCTCGGTTCCTTTATCACCGAACCCGCGGCGATGACCATCTCCGCGCTACTGCTGTCGCGAAAATTCTATGTCCTGGAGCCGAGCCGTCGGTTCCGCTATGCGACCATTGGCCTGCTGTTCGTCAACGTATCGGTCGGCGGCACGCTGACGCACTTCGCGGCCCCACCAGTGCTGATGGTGGCCGAGCCCTGGGGCTGGAGCAGCGCCTACATGCTGGGCAATTTTGGCTGGAAGGCGGCGGTAGGCATCCTGATCGCCAATGCACTGTACTGGTTCGTCTTCCGTGGCGAATTAGCAGCCAAGCGTAAGGAATTCCATATACGACGCTTGAAAGACGAGATTCTCAGCACTTATCTCAGCCGTGAACCGATCGAGCGCGAGATCGAGGCGATCATCGCCGATATCAAGGATAAGCGTGGTTTCGATGAGAACCTGGAGCACCTGGTCAATGATTTCTGCGGCGAGGTTCGGGGACGCCTCGAAAAGCGGTTCTGCAATCGCATCGCCCAAACCGATGTCGAGCATGATGCGGCAATCGAAGCATTCCGCCAGCGGTTCGACGAGATACATCTGTTCAGGATGCAGCGCGACTTGCCCCAGGTGCTGCCGGAACCCCAGCGCGCAAACTTCATCGACCCCAATTGGGACCAACGCGAGGACCCGGTGCCGACCTGGGTAATACTGGTTCATGTGGGCTTCATGGCCTGGACGATAGCCAACGTACACTATCCGGTACTGTTCATTCCGGGTTTGCTGTTTTTCCTCGGATTCGCTACGGTTACCACCGACCACCAGAATACAATCGACCTCAAGCCGCCGTTGCTGGTAGGTTTTTTCCTGAGTGGTCTTGTCATCCACGGTGGGGTTCAGGGGTGGTGGCTGGAACCGGTCCTGGGCGGTCTTAGCGAGATACCACTTATTTTTATGGCTACTGCGCTGACCGCATTCAACGATAACGCCGCAATCACATACCTCAGCACGCTGGTGCCCGGCTTCACCGATCAATTGAAATACGCAGTGGTCGCCGGAGCGGTCGCCGGCGGCGGACTCACTGTGATCGCCAACGCCCCCAACCCAGCCGGCCAAATGATCCTGAAGAAACACTTTCTGCACGGGGTATCGCCCACCAACCTGCTGCTTGCAGCACTGGCACCTACTATGATCATGCTCACGGTATTCTTGGTATTTGCCTGAGCCTTTGTTTAGCTAACCCGGATGTTGCATGAAGGGTTTGGAATTTAGGGGCAAGCTGGCTAAGCAGGTTGGACGATCGCACGCAGATTCATAGCCTTAGCTATGGATCAAGGGGGATCGTTAAAGATGCGACGCCAGATTGTCCGTAAAACCAAATAGGACAAACCGTAACCGCAAATTAGTTTGTCTAATCGCACATAGGAGATTGATATGTCGACAAATGTTCAACGACTATCGTCCGCCTTCGTGCAACATCCGGGCTAAGGGGTGGCACCTTTACTAAGGTTGAGTTAATGATTCTCAATTCAATATCTTGACAGTGCCGCAAAATCTGCTGTTAATCTCATTGATGTTTGTTGCACATATAGTTGGTGACTCCTGCCTGCACCGACAATGAGTGATTAAAATTCAAGTCTATCTATGTCCAATTTTGGTGTTTTCAGTTGGAAGTTCTCTTTGCTTCATACTCTCAATCGATTTTAACGTGAGCTGCTCATTTTGATATTTCATTGTTGATGACGCTTTCTTGACCGCTTCGTCAGTGGTTGTTGTGATTTTGCCAAAATCCCTTGTCAGACTTACAGAGCTGCCATTTGTGGATACCCAGTAATATGCTTCGATGAGATTATTCGTTAATGAAATGTATCTGTATATTACTGGCTCACCCAATGACTCTTTGAAATAATTCAGCATATCCTTTGGTTTGATTTCAATTGAAACATCGATACGGCGGACTTTGTTTTGATCAACCCAGACCATTAAATTCGCTTCCTTACCCAGTGAAGTCTCATTATGCCTGGCCGCATGGTCCAACCTGCAAATCGTTTTGCTATAATTCGGACATTTGTAGCCCATGCTCTTTAATTCGATCACATTCATGCCAAATTTTATGGATTTGTATCCATCAAGAACAAAACCATCTCCAGCAGATACAAGTGGTGGTGTAGTGGGGCTAGCACCATTGCCATCATTGCCAGGAACGGAAGCATAAATAGCGCCACTGCAGCTAATCAGAAATGCCGCACTTGCGACAAAGCTCAACAGTCTGAAAGAAGATTTTGAATGACAAGTTTTCATATTTTTTATCCGGTTAATCAACAGTCAGCGCGAAAGTTCTAACACTGTGGGATCGAGTATGATCGTTTCTCTCATTGACTGTGAATGGGTTGCTTAAGTGTCTATGCGGCCTCCCTGTTTGCCACGTTTCTGATCCAGCTCTCTATGGTCTCGTTTGCGGTCACCATCGGTGCTTCCACGAATGAAATAGTGAAACCGGTTTCTGTTGCTTCGGTCCCGATTGAACCTGATCTTGCAGCCAGCACTTCCGGTGCCGGTAGCTTGGTGCCAAAACAGAATACAACATTGCGTTCATCGACGATTTCATCTTTGATTTCACTGTTATCGAGCCCTTTTGTATGGCTACAGTGATCGAACTCGCCGATGAAACAATTAACCTTAGATTACTCATCCATGTTCGGGTACACAGATGGTACCGTTCAGAACGGCCTTTAATGTTTTAATAAAGAGAACCAACACCAGTGCCGACAGCACGTACAACAGGCCCAGACCAATATAACCGTAAACCATGTTGCCCGAGATATCGGCCATCA
>JABDQW010000283.1 GCA_013042055.1 Gammaproteobacteria bacterium
GTAATGACCGGACCAATTCTGATAATTATTGTGCCTGGCCATTTCAGAAAACTGTGCCTGGGCCAGTACTCGCCAGCATTGTGAGCGATGGGCACAACCGAATGGCCGGTTTCAACCGCGAGTATCGCGCCGCCCTGTTTGTAACGTTTATGTTTACCCGGATGTATGCGTGTGCCTTCGGGAAACACCACGACCCAGTAGCCAGCAGCCAGCATCGGCCGCCCTTGCTCGATGAGTTGAGCAACGGCTTTGTGTCCTGCAGAACGATCAATCGCAATCGGGCCCAACATCGCAAGGCCCCAACCAAACAACGGCACGCGTAGCAATTCCCGCTTCAAAACCCAGCGTACCGACGGCAAAATAATTTGTAAGGCCATGGTCTCCCAGGTCGACTGGTGTTTACAGAGCACGACGGCACCCTCGGTGGGCATATTTTCCTGACCTTCGACGGTGAAGCCTAAATCGCAGATATGCTTCAGCATCCAAAGATTCAACATCGCCCATGAGCGCGCAAATTTGAAGCGTTTATCGACCGCGAAAGGGAAAGTAAATAGCGTCAGAAAACCGAGGATCGCAGCACTGACGACCATCAGAAGCCAGTATATTCCTGAACGAACATATAAGGCGACAGCAGCAGGCGTTTTGTCTGTCGTCATCGATCAACTGGGGTGTTCGAGCAGGTAATCGGCCAGCTCAGCGAGGTCATTGTAGACGGGCACATCGTCAAAACCGTGCTCTGCGAGCATCGCGGCGGCTTGTTCACCCTTGCCTGTTTTGACCAGGATCGGCTTCACGCCAGCCGCCCGCGCAGCTTTGATATCGTTGATGTTATCACCGACGAATATAACATTGCTCAGGCCGGCTCTAAACCGGTTACCAATTTCGATCAACATCCCCGGTTTGGGCTTTCTGCAATCGCAACCGTCTTTGGGCCCGTGCGGGCAAATTATCATCGCGTCAATCCTGCCGCCATGTTGCGACAGCAGGTGACACATTTTGACGTTCATCGCCGCGAGCGTTTCGAGCGTGAAGTAACCTCTGGCAATACCCGACTGATTGGAAGCGATAGCAACGGAATAACCGGCATGATTCAAGCGAGCGATAGCGTCAATACTGCCGGGTACAGGTATCCATTCATCAGGACTTTTGATGTATTCATCCGAGTCCTCATTGATGACGCCGTCTCTATCGAGAATGATCAGTCTCATATCAGCCTTGATGCAGTCGCGACAGATCCGCAGCACGCATGAACAAGGCGCTCATGTGACTGAGCAGTGCAATGCGATTGTTGCGCACAGGAAGATTTTCGGTCATGACCATAACGTTGTCGAAAAAGTCATCGACTGGTTTGCGCAGCACAGACAGATCACACAGCGCCGACTCATAATCCCCGGCATCGAACAGGGGCTCAGTTTTTCGCTTCAGCGACTCGAGCTCATTGTACAAGGTCTCTTCTGCCTGCACTTCGAACAGACCGGCATTGACGACCGAGGCGTCACCCCCGCCGGCGGCTTTTTTCAGAATATTACTGACCCGTTTGTTGGCGGCCGACAGGCTTTCGGCCTCCGGTAGTGACCGAAAAGCCGACACGGCCTGGATACGTTTGTCGAAATCCAGCGGCCGCGAAGGTTTTAATGCTGACACCGCATCGAACACGTCGACCAGTACCTCCCTGTCCAGGTAGTAGGCTCGTAATCGTTCGAGCATGAATTCGAATACTTGCTGTTGTGCCGTGGTCGTATCGATATCGTCAGGGAATAGTTCCGCAGCGGCGTCAATCAACTGCTTGAGGTCAAGGTCGAGTTCACGTTCGATAATCGTGCGCAAGATACCCAGCGAGGCACGGCGCAGGGCGTAGGGGTCTTTTTCACCGGTCGGTTTCTGGCCGATGGCGAAAATACCGACCAGGGTATCCAGTTTGTCGCTGATGGCCAGAATCTGACCGGTTGTCGTCGCCGGTGTCGTATCCGAGGCGCCTCTAGGCATGTATTGCTCGTCGAGCGCAATTGCAACTTCTTCTGCTTCACCGCCAACCTGGGCATAACGCTTTCCCATGATACCCTGCAAGCTGGCAAATTCGCCCACCATTGCGGTCATTAAATCGCATTTGCTCAATTGGGCGGCTCGTCGTGCCTGCGCAACATCGGCGTCGAGCTGTTGCGCGATAATAACCGCCAGCGCTTCGACACGTTTGACTTTATCCGCGATGCTTCCCAGCTTTTCCTGAAAAACAACCTCGTCCAGCGCTTTTGCATAAGACTCAAGCGTTTGCTTACAATCGTGTTCCCAGAAAAATTTTGCATCGGCCAGACGCGGACGTATCACTCGCTCATTGCCCGCCTTTACTGTTTCGGGTGAGGTGCTGTCGATATTGCTGATGGTGATAAAGTAATTCATCAGCTGATTGTCACTATCAATGACCGGGAAGTATTTCTGATTGTCCTGCATGGTCTTGATCAAGGCTTCGGACGGAACGCTCAGATAGGCCTTTTCGAATTCACCGGCAACGGCGACCGGCCATTCATTCAGCGCCGTCACTTCCGCCAGTAGATCTTCATCGGTAACGGCGACACCCCCGACTTGCTGCGCCGCTTCGACCACCTGATCGTGTATCAATTGTTTGCGTTGAGCCAGGTCGGCGATGACGTAGCCGTCACTCTGTAACTTCTCCTCATAGTCACTGGCGCATGATAAAGCGATTTCCTTGTTTGCGTGAAAGCGGTGACCCCGTGTCTTGTTGGAGCTGACGACACCAAGAATCCTGGCCGTAATTACATTCTCGCCGTGTAGCATCACTGCCCAGTGCACCGGGCGCACGAATTCCACGTCACTGTCGCCCCAGCGCATACGTTTGGGAATTGGCAGTTTGGCGAGAGACTGATCGACGATATCGGGCAGCAACTGATCGATCATCTGACCTTGTTCTGACGCTCGAAAGAGCAGCCAGCTGCCTTTATCAGTTTGCTGTTGCTGGAGTTCAGCGACCGTGACACCGCAGGACCGTGCAAATCCCTCAGCTGCTTTGGTCGGCTTGCCATCGGCATTATACGCCGCTTGCAGACTTGGACCTTTGCGCTCGATCTCCCGGTCCGGCTGAGCGCTGGGTACATCGCTGATCAACACTGCTAAACGGCGCGGCGTCGCAAATGGACGCACGTCACCGATATTCAATGCAGAAGCTTTCAGCCCCTCGACGATACCCGTGGTAAATGCCGTGGATAAACGCTGCAGTGCTTTCGGCGGCAGCTCTTCGGTGCCTATTTCGATTAACAAGTCTTTCTGTTCAGTCATAGATTTCGCCACTATGTCGACGGGCTGCTAATGGCTTTTTATCGGGAACCCTAACGCCTCGCGTGAATCGTAATAGGCCTGCGCCACAGCTCGGGACAACGTACGCACACGCAGAATGAAACGCTGGCGCTCGGTTACCGAAATCGCGTGTCGCGCGTCGAGCAGGTTAAAGGTATGGGAGGCTTTTAACACCATTTCATAAGCTGGTAGTGGTAAACCCAGGTCGATCAGACGCTGGCTTTGTGATTCGCAGGTATCAAACCATTGAAATAAACTGTGTGTATCGGCATATTCGAAGTTGTAAGCCGACATTTCCACTTCATTCTGATGAAATACATCACCATAGGTGACATCACCTTGGGGACCTCGCGTCCAGATCAGGTCAAAAACACTTTCGACCTCCTGCAGATACATCGCCAGGCGCTCAAGCCCATAGGTTATCTCACCAGTCACCGGTTTGCATTCGAGGCCACCGACTTGTTGAAAATAGGTGAACTGAGTGACTTCCATACCATTGAGCCAGACCTCCCAACCCAGACCCCAGGCACCCAGCGTAGGCGACTCCCAATTATCCTCCACGAAGCGGATGTCGTGCTCCAGCGGGTCGAACCCCATGATCTTGAGTGAACCCAGATACAGGTCCTGTATATCCATTGGTGAGGGTTTCAGCACCACCTGGAACTGGTAGTAATGCTGCAAGCGGTTGGGATTCTCACCGTAACGTCCGTCGGTTGGGCGTCGGCTGGGTTGCACGTAGGCACTGCGCCAGGGCTCAGGGCCGATAGCACGTAGAAACGTGGCCGGGTGAAAGGTACCTGCGCCGACTTCCATATCCAGAGGTTGCAATATGGCACAACCCTGCTTTTGCCAGTAGTCCTGCACGGCAAAAATCAAGCCCTGAAATGTTGAAACGTCGTAACTCATTAATGGTGGTGTTCAGTACGAGACGCGCAAGTATAAACGCTGACTGGTGTTTACGCTAGAAAAGGGCTATAACTTATATATTGGACCTTTTCAACAAAAGGGCCAGAGTGTTCTTTACCCACAGGAGTGATCTCGATGACTCACAACCTGATACTGGAACAGACTGAAATCGCCCAGTGGCACTCGTTGATCAAAGATGCCGAAGAACAGTGCAACTGCAACCTGGATGAGGCAATGGAAAGTTATTTGGTCTTCACGCTGATGCGTTTTATGAAAGACCAGGACCTCGCCTCGCAGGCGATGGCCCTGGAGTATCTGCGCACCCATGGCCTGCCCAAATCCATGCGCATCGAACAGCTGCGCGATATTGGCGATCAATGCCTGCTTCTCTCCGGACTTTATCCCGAACGCGCCGAAAAACGCCTGGTCAGGGTCAGTTACTACGTCAATATGGGACGTTCTGCTTACCATCACATCAGTGATAATGTGCAAAAATCGGTTGCCGAGCTTTACCGCCAATTGGCAGAAGCCTTTGTGACCCTGATGGACTTGCTGCAAACGATCAGGGAATTTAGCACACCGGCATTACAGCCGATCCAATGCCTGGAATTGTGGAGCGACACCGGCAGCCAGCACGCCTATGGCCAACTCACAAAGGGCGCCGTACCACTGCACGAATCATTGATCGACGCCAAAACGCGGCAATAAACGACGCGCCAATCCGCACTAAACACACCGTCACTGCGCTCTATCATATTGATATCATATGTAATTATGTTTATTGGTGCCGATGCCTGAACGTGAAGGCTGGGTCGGCCGACACATCCGGCCAGAACCGGGCTGTTCACATTACCTGGTCACAGGTGGCGGCTGATGGCGCCAATCAGGTAAATAACCATAGGGTTTCGTCGGCGCCCAATACGGCGCTGAGGGTGGTGGCGGGTACCAAAGCGGTGGTGGCGGGTGGCCATGATCATCATCAAAGATTCGGTTCCACCAACCGGGAGGGCCACCCAGCGGGCAGAACGGGATCTCCGGAAAAGCCGATACCAATGCCGATTCCAATAGAAGCGCCATCGAGAGTACAACCCGGATGAACCAACCGTGCCGTGATTTCATACGCCTAATGTAACACGGGTTGAGTTTTGTCGGAATCATGCATTCATCCAATCGACAATGAAGCGCATCACCTCGTCTGGTCGATTGATATCTAGGCGTGGTAGCCCAGCGGTATCGATCGTTCCATCGGTAGCGACGGCGATGACACTGGAATCCTCGGGAAAGATCAGATCGTGTTTTAATGCGGGCCGATGCAATTCGATTTTTGGAAAAGGTACGTGACGAAAACCTTCCACCAGCACCAGGTCGACCTGTTTTAGATCCAACGTATCGATCAAATCGTTCAAGCGCGGATCTCCAATTCGGTCTGATTCTCTGATGTATGCCAGCCGCTGCGCAGAAGCAACCAGCACCTGACTGGCGCCAGCTTTGCGCAGTTCATAACTGTCTTTACCGGGTTTATCGATATCAAAATCGTGGTGCGCGTGCTTGATCAACGCGATACGAAGTCCACTCTGCCTGAGCATTGGAATCAATTTCAGCAATAGCGTGGTCTTACCGGTGCCACTGTAAGCAGCGAATCCCAGAACCGGTATATCCTTTTTAACCCGCATTTCTCACCTGGATCACGGGCGCAGGCGTGGGGCGGAGCCCGCCTGGTGAGATATGCGGGTTAATCATGTTCTGTTGTGAAATAACATTCTGCCTAGATATCCGGATCTGAGTATATAGCCGGCGACCAGTTTCTCGTAGTCTTCTTTGACGCCGCGGCTGAGAATGATCCAGGACACGTAAAGTGCCGGGACCAGTAATAACACAAATAGCAGTTTCGATGAACCCGGTATGGCGTAGGCAGCAAGCGTCAGCATGTACAGTGGCCAGCTGAACAGAACACCGCGCAGGGCGTGTTTGAAAACCAGTGCGACCGCTGCGATCGAACGGTGCAGCTTCTGTTTTGGTGAATCATACAGAACCAGAAAAACGCCACGCTCGAAATCGTTCTTGATTTCATCCAGACGTTTCGACCGAACATTATCCACCTGTCAAGTCCGTGTGGTAGTCCGCATTTTTCAGGCAGCTAATGGATTTCTCGCAAAGGCGCGAAGCGCGCAAAGAAT
>JABDQW010000289.1 GCA_013042055.1 Gammaproteobacteria bacterium
CGATGCTCGCGGCCGGTTTAATCCTGCTTTCTTCGAGCGCGGTCGCGTTCGACATGCCCTGGGATAACGACCATCGCGATCGCTGGCGTGGTGACAATCGCTGGGGCAACGACTTCGATTTCTTCGATGATATCTGGGGTGACATGTTTGGCGATATGGCGGGTGATTTCGATTTCGAAATTCGCATACGTGCCAACGCCGAGGGCTGGGGTCGTGGCAGAGGCAAGGGCCGAGGTGACAGCTACTGGCGCGGAGATCAGCGTTATCATGGCGGCCATCGTTACTACGATGGACCGTATCGACACCACGGACCTTACCGGTACCCCGGTGGGTACCGCGGCCCCCGACCGGCTGCGCCGCCCCATGTCCTCACGCCCGGTCAAGCGCGGACGTACCGCCCACCCGCACGAGCCGTCCCCGCTCAACGACCAACGATGCAACCACGAACGACGCCGCAAGCGCAACAAGCACGATCACCCTGGTCAACGAAACCTGTACAGCAGCCCGAGCGGGAAACAAAAGCGCCTGGACCAGCGCAAGCAGCACCCTGAAAAACGGCAATAGCAGCCATTGCTCATCGGCAGCGAGGTCGCCGATGCATATCGTCCGACGAAAATCAGATAATATTGACCTCGATCAACAACTAAAAAGTTAACACCGGCAAGCATTTTGAAATTGACTTGATTTCGGTATACTCCTCGTTTCGTAATAGATGAATCTCATGTATTACTGGCGCACATTGCGGAACACTTACGAGCAGAGAAATCCATGTGGGTGGGATCCATTCAATCACTGACACATTTTAATGCTTAACAGGTTCAGCAAGGATATGTAAATGACAACCAACGAGGTTAAGTATTGATGAAAACATTGAAGGTAATTGCAGCGGCTGCAATTCTGGCAGTTTCATCGTCCGCCAATGCATGGTGGGGTGATGATGGTTACAGCCGTCATGATGGCCGTGGTTCCGGTTATGGTCGTGGTTATACTGATGGTTATGGCGACACATATTCCGACGCGGATGGCGATTTCGATGGCGACTTCTCCATGAGCATGAGTGGTCGTGGTTCTGGCCGTGGTCGTGGTCGTGGCTATGGTCGTGGTCGCGGTTATGGTGACGGTTATGGTCGTGGTTATAGTGATTACTACGGTGACTATCGCGATGGCTACTATGGCGGCGGCTACAGACCATACGGCTACAGGGGTTGGGGCTACCCTCCGCCACCAAGACCTGCAGCACCTGCAGCACCTGCTCAGGAAGCTCCGGCTAGCAAGTAATCTGCGCTAGCAGAGGTCTAGTAAGCGAGGCTGATCACATTCGGTGGTCAGCCTTTTTTTGTTTAATGATCACTATCGTAGACCCCGATTACCTCATGCAGGTAGTCCTACAAATCCCTCACACCAGTCGCGCCGGAACCCTCATAACAGATAAGCTTCTGATATTGTACAAAAAAAGATAATTTACTGGCTCTTGTCTATGGTTAGATCAACTCAACAGCATGCCAATTTATTGACAATATTAGTATATTCTTATATTATTACTTTCCTTGATCCGCAACGGGTCAAAAGCACATGAATTTTAAACTGCTATGAATCTATTTTGAGGATTTAATATGAATAATTTGAAAGTAATGGTCGCTTCAGTCGTACTTGCTGCATCATCAGCTGCTAGCGCTGACTGGTTTGACAACGATGGTTTTATCGATGGTTACGGTCCTTATGGCCATGCGCCATTTGCCGCACCTGAATTGACAGAAGAGCAAATCAAGCAGATGCAGGAAAATCAGCAGGCACAGCGTGAAGCCTTCGAAAAAGCCCAGCAAGATCATATCGCTTTGGTTCAGGCGCAGCGCGAAGCATTCGAAAAAGCGCAGCAAGAAGCTTTCGAACGCCATCAAGAAGCCATGAAGAACTGGCAGGCACAGGCACCTGAAGCACCGGCATTCGAGGCACCTGCATTCACAGACCGGGCTGAGTTTGAAGATCCAGCCTGGGTCAAGGAAATCGAAGCGCAGGATGAAGCCTTCATGCAGGAACGGCCTGCTTTTGGCGAAATGCCTGCGTTCGCAGACCCGGTTGAGTTTGAAGATCCTGCCTGGGTTAAGGAAATCGAAGCACAGGATGAAGCTTTCATGAAGGAAACACCGGCTTTCGGCGAAATGCCTGCTTTCGAGGTGCCTGAGTTCGATGCACCTGAATTTTTGGCTCAAGCACCTGAGTTTGACACGCCAGCATGGGTCAAACAGCTCGAAGCAGAACGTGAAGCCGACATCCCCGCTTTCGCTGACGAAGCCGAATTCAAAGTACCGAGCTTCGAGGAGTTGGAACAAGATCACGCTGATTTCATCAAAGAGACAGATGAGCTTCGTGCGCAGCGGGACAAGGAGTTCGAAGAACGTCGTGCCGCTTCCAAGAAGCGTCACGAAGAGTTCATGATGAAGTCCAATGAAAAAACCGTGACAGATGAAGCTGAAGAAAAGCAGAGCTAAGTTTCAGTAATATTCATCCGAAAGGCTCCTGCGCATACCCTGTTCAGGAGCCTTTTTATTGAATCACGTATGATTGCACCAGGGAACTATTCAGGACCGAATCAGCAGCAATCATGCGCTGCTAGGGTGCGGTGACCCCGGTTGCCGCGCCCGCCTTTTCAGGTCGTGACTCTCGCCAACACGCAAAGTACGCTAGCTCGAATCCCTCACCCGTTTTGTCTATTAGTAGCTGATAGGTCGAGTGTAAACGCATTCAGCTAAGTTGACACATCGTCAACCCCAGCTTGTCAGGCCTGTCTCTGACCAAAAATCGCCGTCCCTACACGAATCATGGTCGCCCCTTCTTCGATGGCTATCGAATAATCGTTACTCATTCCCATAGATAACTGATTGAAATCGGTGAGCGCATATTCGTGCTGGCATTGTTCGAGTAGATGTCGTAAACCGATGAATGCGGCGCGCGTCTGCTTGTCATCGCCCTGAACACCGATGGTCATCAATCCACGCCAACGCAGGCCGCGCAGTTCTAACGACAACAAGCGCTCGATAAATGGCACGACTTCGTCGCGATTCAGACCAAACTTGGACGCCTCCGCCGCAACATTAACCTGAATCAGACAGTTCAATGGCCTGTCGACAGAGGAATCCTCCATCGCATGGGAGATTTTCTGTGCCAACTTCAGGCTATCGACCGAATGTATCCAGTGGAAATTGCCGGGAATCAGTTTGGCTTTCTTCGACTGCAAATGCCCAATGAAATGCCATCGTGAACCCGTTGCTTCTAGTTCGGGTATCTTTGTCAACGCATCCTGTATAGTATTCTCACCAAAGTCTTTCTGCCCGGCTTCGATGGCCAGTTTAACCTCGTCGAGCGTGCGCCTTTTCGATACCGCCACCAAAGTAATCTCATCAGCTAGGCGCCCTGCTTGATCAGCGACCTGATTAATATGATGCCTTATATTTGCCAGATTTCTGCTGATTGAACTAACGCTCATGCTGACACTAATCGATTCTATTGCTCGTATTCAGTAAAGAAATGTCTCAGTCGCGAGATAGCATACTCGAGTTCGTCCGCGCGAGGCAGGAAAACGATACGGAAGTGATCCTTGACTGGCCAGTTGAAAGCCGATCCCTGCACGATCAGGATTTTTTCCTGTATCAGTAAATCCAACACCATGCGCTCATCATCTGTGATTTTATAGACTTTCGGATCCATGCGTGGAAACAGGTACAACGCTCCACTAGGCTTGACACAAGTGATACCCGGAATATCGGTCAACAAGTCATAGGCCAGGTCGCGTTGTCGGCGCAATCGTCCGCCGGGCGCGACCAGATCATTGATACTTTGATAGCCGCCGAGGGCAGTTTGGATCGCGTGCTGACCGGGCACATTCGAACACAGCCGCATCGAAGCCAGTAGTTCGATGCCCTCGATATAATCGGTTGCACGTAATTTTGCACCGCTGATGACCATCCAGCCGGAACGAAAACCGGCTACGCGGTAGGACTTGGAAAGGCCGTTGAAAGTCACGAACAGGACATCATCGGCTAGTGAAGCGGTGGCGATATGCTCGGCGCCGTTATAGATAATCTTGTCGTAGATCTCGTCGGAAAAAATGATCAGCTTGTGTTTGCGCGCCAGCTCGATAATGCCTTCGAGAATATCCTGTGGGTACAGCGCGCCGGTCGGGTTGTTGGGATTGATGATGACGATACCGCGGGTCCGGTCGGTGATCTTGTTCTCCATATCCTCGAGATCCGGGTACCAATCCGACTGCTCATCACATAAATAGTGCACCGGTTTACCACCGGAGAGTGAAACCGATGCAGTCCACAGCGGGTAGTCGGGCGCGGGTATCAACATCTCTTCGCCGTTGTTGAGCAAAGCCTGCATCGCCATCACGATTAATTCGCTGACACCGTTGCCAAGGTAGATGTCATCAATTTCGACACCGGGTATATTCTTATGCTGACAATATTGCATGACCGCCTTGCGTCCCGAATAAAGCCCTCGTGAATCACTGTATCCCTGTGACTCGGGAACATTGTGGATCATGTCTTGGACGATCTCATCCGGCGCATCAAAACCAAAGGGCGACGGATTGCCGATATTCAGCTTCAAGATCTTGTGGCCTTCTTCTTCAAGCCGTCTCGCTTCGCGTAAAACCACACCACGGATTTCATAGCACACGTCATCGAGTTTATGTGATTTCTTAACGGTGATCATGCTTTAATTTCAGTGCCTTAGGGCATTAATATCAGTCACTTTAGAGTATATATGTTTCTGTGAAGGCGTGCTTGCAATACACACTGTATTCTGACCATCCGGGTTTTCTTCAAGGAGACCATTGTCTTATCAAAATCCTACGCCGACTGGTGAGAAATGCGGGCTAGGGGCTAGGGTCTTGCGCGAAGCGATTCAGATCGGTTTACTGAACGAAGCGTGTTCCGCGTTTGACATCAACGCTTGGAAACCCTCGGCTGATACATGAATCAGGTCAACGTGGTCGCCTGCTTCGAAATAGATATCGGGTTGTAAAAACAAATCGGTGTCAACCACGACATCGACCCCATAGAGCTCGCCAACCGGAGGGACAGCACCAAGCACACAGTCGCCCAACATATCTGCCAGCTCAGCTTCATCAGCAAATTCCAGCCGCCGGTTAGTCTCGCGGTAAAGATCGCCCAGCTTGATACGTCGCGACGCGGGACACACCGCCATGACATAGCCGCCCTCGTCTTCGAGTATGATCGACTTCGCCAGTTTGTCTGCCGGAATATGGGCTCGCTCTGCAGTGGTTAGGCCAGTATCGGCATACGGATGCTCCACAATTTCGTAGTCCACACCCAGGCTCTCAAGATAATGCTGCAGCGTAAAAGCTATTGCCATGTCTAAACTCCACCAACCCGCTACCGCGCCGACAGTATGACCGACACCGCCTACCGCGGTTCTTAGAATGGTGGCGATGAACGTGCATATTCATCGCAGCCACTCCGTAACGCATTTTGATAAATCAGCACACCGGATCGATTGACAAACCGAGTGCCAATGCAACTGCATTGGTCAGCACACAAACCCGGCGCCTGCTCCTTGAGAGATCGTCATTGGCAACGGTAAGACGGCTGTGACCACTGAACATAATCCTAGATTCCGCAGTTGACCGCTGTTACCGCTACTCAACTCTATGATTTCTCGAAGAGTAGTGCAGTATTTGACATTCACCCAAGCGGTGAGTCGCTACCCAGTTTATCACTGCCCCTCAAGGGCCATGGCGGCGTTGCAACTTTTGCCAAGGACTACGGCCATTAGCTGCAAGTCGCGTTTTGCCCTGACGCTTGAGGAGCAACGCTAAATCTGTGTTCAACTGCGGATTCTAGGTTCAATAATTTCGTAGATCAGCTGACTTTTCTTTTTTCTGCGAGCAGCCCAGCCAAATTCTTTTGCGTCATGTATTCGGCAATTTGTTCGATATAAGAAAGCAGCACTGGCACCAGGAACAAGACCAGTAAGGTCGCGAAGCCCAGGCCGAACGATATACTGACAGCCATCGGAATCAGGAACTGGGCCTGTAGAGAGGTTTCAAAAAGCAGGGGTGTTAGACCTGCGATAGTCGTCAATGAAGTTAACATCACCGCTCGCAAACGCAGGCAGGCAGACTCGACCAGGGCGTCGCGGATAGCCATGCCTTTTGCCCTAAGCTGTTTGTAGAAAGTGACCAGGATGATGGAGTCATTGATCACGATGCCCGACAGGCCGAACATGCCGAACTGCGACAGGATGGTTAGATCGATGCCTAGCAGCCAGTGGCCGAAAATCGCGCCGCAGACACCAAACGGAATAACCATCATCACGGCCAGCGGCCAGCTGTAGGATGCGAACACCCAGGCAAGGATGATATAGATCAGCACCAACGCCAGCATGCCGCCCCGTTTCATGTCTGCGCTGGTCTCACGTTCCTCTTCGGCTTTGCCTTTGTATGTTACCTGCAAGCCATAATCGTTCACAATCTCCGGTATCACGGTCTCCTGTAATTTCTTCAAAACTTCATTGGCATTGGTCTTCTTCGCATCGACTTCTGCGGTGACATGCACGCCCAGTTTGGCATCGGTATGACGCAACAATTCCAGTCCCTGCTGAGAGCTGAGATTAACCACATTATTGAGTAATAACCGGTCGCCCGAAGGGGTAATGATTGGCAGGGTTTCCAGGATGCCCTGGAATTTGCGTTCCTGCGCCGGCAACATGATACGCACTTCGATCTCTTCGTAGGTATCATAGAATATCTGAAGTAACTGGCCATCGAGTGCGGCGCGTAGTTGACGACCGACTTCGGCGACGGTCAGACCGGCTGCTTGCGCCAGCGGAGTCAGCTCGAATATATACTGCTGACGGCCATAGGGCAGGTCATCGAGGATGTTGCTCAGGCCATCATA
>JABDQW010000290.1 GCA_013042055.1 Gammaproteobacteria bacterium
ATGGAAATAGAGTGCGAGCTTTCAACGGTCTTTCCCTGATTTCTGCCAGAAGATATAAAGCCGCGAACAACGCCAATAACGCAAAAGAGCCTTTGTTTTTGTATGTCCATTTGCGTGCTTTGCGTTAGTTGCGGACGTATTCATCACGATCTGTCGGCATTGTGGTAACGTGTCTAATGATCCTAGATTCCGCAGTTGAACACAGAATTAGCGCTGATCCTCAAGCGTCAGGGCAAGACGCGACTTGCAGCTAATGGCTGTAGTCCTTGGCAAAAGTTGCAACGCCGCCATGGCGCTTGAGGGGCAGTGATAAACTGTGTAGCGACTCACCGGTTGGGTGAATGTTAAACACTGTACTACTCTTGGAGAAGTCATAGAGTTGAGTAACGGTAATAGCGGTCAACTGCGGAATCTAGGATAAACGGTTGCCTCGAGAACGCCTTGTTTTATATAGACCAGAATCTTCACATTGATGTTTAGCGACTCACGATAGATGTTTTTTAATTTGATCAACACGGATAATCTGGCTCGTCGTGGGCGGCTTAGCTTTGACAGGGGCATTGTCGAGACACCCGCCTTCATGCCGGTAGGAACCTATGGCACGGTCAAGGCTATGACACCGGAAGAACTGCTAGAGCTCGGCGCTGAAATCATCTTGGGCAACACCTTCCATCTGATGCTCAGGCCGGGTACTGCAATCATCAAACGGCACGGCGATTTGCATAATTTCATGCACTGGCAGGGGCCGATCCTGACCGACTCGGGCGGCTTCCAGGTTTTCAGTCTGGCTAAGATGCGCAAGATCACCGAGCAGGGTGTGGTTTTTCAGTCACCCGTCGATGGCACCACGATCGAACTGACACCGGAGCGCTCGATGCAGGTCCAACGTGACCTGGGCTCCGACATCGTCATGATATTCGACGAATGCACACCGTATCCAGCATCCGCGCAACAAGTCAAATCTTCGATGCAGTTGTCGCTACGCTGGGCTGAACGCAGCAAAAAGGCCCATCACGGGAACAGCTCTGCCTTGTTCGGTATCGTTCAGGGGGGCATGTACCCCGAACATCGGGAACAATCGGCCATTAGCCTGACCTCAATGGGATTCGATGGTTACGCGATCGGCGGCTTGTCGGTCGGTGAACCTGAAGATGAACGCAACCACATACTGGAATGCACCTTGCCTCATCTGCCTGGGGATCAGCCACGCTATCTGATGGGTGTCGGCAAACCGGAGGATATCGTCGAGGCTGTACGCCGTGGCGTCGATATGTTCGATTGCGTGATACCGACCCGCAATGCACGCACAGGCTTTCTTTATACCCGCGAAGGCATTCTCAGAATACGCAACAGCCGCTATCAGGATGATACCGGTCCGGTCGATGCGAACTGCCGCTGCTACACCTGCCGCCACTACAGCCGTTCGTATCTACGCCATCTCGACAAATGCGGCGAAATCCTGGGGTCGCGCCTCAATACGATACACAACCTGCATTACTATCAGGACCTGATGCGTGATCTTCGGGCGGCGATCGAGGCCCAGCGCTTCGATGCTTTTGCCGATGAATTCTACGCCAGGCGGTCAAAGTGAGAAATCGTCGGCTGGTTTTTTCGTGTTCGTAAGCGCCGCTCTGGAGCGAAAAGCGTAGCAATCGCTACGGTTTGAGTGAAGAGCAAGCTCTGCCCGGGTATTGCACGAAGGATTTGGATTTTAGGGGCAAGTTGGCTAAGCAGGTTGGACGATCGCCGGCCGATTCATAGCCTGAGCTATGGATCAAGGGGGATCGTTCAAGATGCGACGCCAAGTTGTTCCTAAAACCAAATAGGACAAACTGTTACCGGACAATTCCCTGTCCAATTGATCGTCGCTGTTTGAGACAACGGCTCATCCACAACATGGTGTCTCCGCCTTCGTGCAATACCCGGGCTTAGGACACGAAGACCAGCCTGAACCGTGATAGGCATGCTTGAAATACACACTGTATTATGATCATCCAGGTTTTCTTCAGAGGGACCAATGCTTTACCAGTGTCCTACGCCGCCTGGTGAGAAATGCGGGCTAGCTTGACCCTCATCGGTCGCTTGTATTTCTTGTCGTCGGTTCCTCGCTCCCAGCGATACCTTCTGGCATAATAACGCCCTCTAAAATATAGTCAGTTCATCCCGCAACACGGATTCGGCGACGCCGATCAAACTGCAGGGCGAACCAGTCAACCAGGAGACAATTTTGTTCAAGACACTATTCTGCGGTAAAAAACTCTATGGCCTTGGATTGATGGGCCTGTCGATATCGGACGCCTGGGCTACCGATGGTGCGCCAGCAGCTGGGCCGGCTGGCGATCCGCTCGCTTCGATGATTCTGCCCATCGGTCTGATCATCCTGTTTTATTTTTTCCTGATCCGCCCGCAAAGCAAGCGTCATAAACAACACAAGGCAATGGTTTCTGCATTGCAGAAAGGCGAAGAAGTGGTTACGACAGGTGGTTTGCTCGGCAAGATCACTCAAGTCGGCGAAAATTTCATCACGCTAGAGATCAGCCGGGATGTGAAAGTTCAAGTACAGAAGAACTCGGTTCAGGCCGTCATGCCCAAAGGCACGATCAAGGAGCAGTCCGGCGACAAGGAGTGATCGCCGGGTTCAACATCATCATTTCTCAATCATAAGGTCCCGGTAATGCTGAATCAGTATCCGCTATGGAAATATATTGTGCTCATTTTGGCGCTTGTGTTCGGTGTCATTTTTGCGCTTCCCAACCTGTTTGGCGAAGATCCATCGGTGCAGGTCTCGCACCGCACCAAGTCACTCGCCGAGGAAGACCTGTCACTGATCGAAAAAACACTGAGCGACAACAATATCACGATCAAGGGATCGGAACTGAATCAGGGCAGGGCGCTGCTCAGGCTTGATGACGAAAACGCCCAGCTGCAAGCGGCCGAGATCTTGAAGTCGTCGTTACCAAAGCAATACTTGGTTGCGCTCAATCTTGCACCGGCCACACCGGAATGGTTGCGAATGTTGAATGCAGCACCGATGTATCTCGGATTAGATCTGCGTGGTGGTGTTCACTTTCTGATGGAAGTCGACATGGCTGCGGCCATCAAGCGCCTTGAAGAAAGCCTGTTATCCGACATTCGCAGCCACATGAGAAGCGAAAAGATACGCTATCGCGGCATAACGCGCGATGAGACGGGTCTGCACATTCGCTTTCGCAATGCAGACAGCATGTACCAAGCCGTGGATAGCCTGGAAGACCAGTTCCGCGAACTCGCTTTCTCGGTGGATGAAAAAGACCTGGTGATCGACGCCAAACTGACCGAAGTCGCCATACGCGATGAAAAAAGAGCGGCCCTGCAACAAAACATCATCACACTGCGCAACCGGGTGAACGAACTCGGCGTTGCCGAACCGGTGATTCAGCAGCAAGGCGACTCACGCATCGTCGTGCAGCTGCCCGGTATTCAAGACACCGCTGGCGCAAAGAAAATCCTTGGCGCGACGGCAACACTCGAGTTCAGGCTCGCCGAAGGCACCCGCACCGACTGGGAAGATGCGGAAAGAACCGGCCGCATCCCGTTGAATGCTTTGCTCTATCGTGAACGTGACGGTGGCCCAGTACTGTTGAAACGCCGCGTTATCGTCACCGGTGATCAGATCATCGATGCGGCATCCACCATCGATCAACAAAAAGGCGTGCCTGCCGTGGCCGTTCGCCTCGATGGCAAAGGCGCCAAGAAAATGGGCGAAACCACGCGCGAGAATGTGAAGAAACCGATGGCCGTTGTATTCATCGAGAACAAAGTCGAGAGCAAACAAGTCGGTGACGAGGTCGTCAAAAAACGCACGACCGTCAAAGAAGTGATCAACGTGTCGACGATTCAGGAACAGTTCAGTAACCGTTTCCAGATCACCGGCCTGGGCTCCGAGGAAGCACGTGATCTTGCACTATTGCTCAGGGCGGGCTCTCTGCGTGCTCCGGTTGAAATCATCGAGGAACGCACCGTGGGGCCTAGCCTGGGTAAAGACAACATCGATCAAGGCTTTATGTCGGTGATGATCGGATTTGTCCTGGTGCTGGTATTCATGGCGTTCTACTACAAAACATTTGGCCTGATTGCCAATCTTGCACTGACAGCCAATCTAGTCTTTATCGTCGCGATCTTGTCGCTGCTGCAGGCGACGCTGACCCTGCCGGGTATTGCCGGTATCGTACTCACGGTCGGTATGGCCGTGGATGCCAACGTGCTGATCTTCGAACGTATTCGCGAAGAGCTACGCAACGGCAATTCGCCCCAGGCTAGCATTCACGCCGGCTACGAGAAGGCCTTCAGCACCATTACCGATGCCAACGTGACAACCTTGTTGGCCGCCATCGTGCTGTTCAGCCTGGGTACCGGCCCGGTCAAGGGTTTTGCCGTCACGCTCAGCATCGGCATCATTACCTCCATGTTTACTGCGATTGTAGGCACGCGCGCCATCGTCAATCTGCTTTATGGTGGTCGAACTATTAAGAAACTGGCGATATAACAGGAATTCAGTCATGCAAATACTACAAGGTAAATCCACCATTGACTTTATGAGCAAACGCACCATTGCGATGGTGTTTTCGGTGTTGCTCATGCTTGCATCGATTGGCAGCCTGTTTGTCAACGGCCTGAGTTTTGGTATCGACTTCACCGGTGGTTACTTGATTGAAGTTGGCTATGAAAGCGAGGTCGACATCGGACCGATCCGTACTGCACTCGCAGAGAACGGTTTCGATGATGCTCAGGTGCAACATTTTGGCACCGCAAAAGATATCCTGGTACGCATCGCACCGCGCAAAGATATCAATAGAGCAGGGCTCAGCGATAGCATCGTGGCTATTTTACAGCAAAATACCACACAACAAATCGACATGCGCCGCGTCGAATTCGTCGGTCCGCAAGTCGGCGAAGAGTTGCGAGACCAGGGCGGCCTTGCGATGTTGGTCGCTCTCGGCGGGATTCTGCTCTATGTCAGTTTCCGCTTTCAGTTCAAGTCCGCGGTCGGCGCGATACTCGCCCTGGTACACGATGTGATCATCACCATCGGCGTTTTTTCGATCACGCAAATGGATTTTGACTTGAGCGTGCTCGCAGCATTGCTGGCGGTGATCGGTTACTCATTGAACGATACCGTGGTCGTGCTCGACCGCATACGCGAAACCTTCCGCAACGTGCGCAAACGTTCACCGATGGAAATTTTAAATCTTTCGATCAACCAGACGCTGTCACGCACCTTGATTACATCGTTGACGACGCTGTTGGTTTTAACAGCGTTGTTTGTGTTCGGCGGCGAAGTCATCCACAGCTTCGCCTTTGCGCTGATCATCGGTGTACTCATCGGTACCTATTCCTCGATCTACGTGGCCAGCAGTACTCTGATGGCAATGAACATACAAAAGCAGGACTTTCTCGTTGTCGCCAAAGAAGAAGTTGTCGACGACCGGCCTTGATTGGTTGTTTTTCACCACAGAGGCGCAGAGGACACGGCGTTATGTTGTTGGTTGTGGATAGGAGCGACTTTAGTCGCGAACTGGATCTCGAACGCAAGCGCAAAGCTGTGACTCTAGCTTTTAAGAATTTATTTAACCGCAGAGGCGCTGAGACGCAGAGCGCTGTTGCTTGTTAAAGAACCAACTTCAGTCGCGAGTCTGAATCCTGGATTTGGTTACGAATGATTTTCGTCCGCAAAAACTCGTAGTGCCGCATAAAAAAGGCCGTAGGCGATATTGAACACACGTGCTGTTCGCTCAAATAATCGCGATATCCAAGCCAAGCTAGTTACAAAATCACAACTCCACACTCAAAAAATCTTTGCGTCTCAGCGCCTCTGCGGTGAAAAAAAATGAACAAGACCGGCGATTCGCGACTGAAGTCGCTCCTGCACAAAAAAACTCTGCGTCTCCGCGTCTCTGCGGTTAACATCTTTACGTTCTTTGCGCCGTTGCGGTTAGAGTTAATGAACCGCTTTGACTTTCGCTACGCTGTCGACAATACCTGACGGCGTATGCGGCGCTTTCAGGAACGCGGCCAGCTGACCTGCGGGATTGATCAACAACACCGAGGAGCTGTGATCGACCAGGTAGTCGTTTTCCTTGCCCGACGCGCCCGGTACTTTCATATAAAGCACACTGGTCTGCAGCGCCAGTGCCTGGATCATTTTGTCGTCACCGGTGACACCGATGAATGCCGGATCGAAATATTCGACATAGTCGCCTAACAGTTCGACCGTATCACGATCCGGATCGACCGAAACGAAGATCACTTGCGGAAATTCGGCGGGCGACCGTTTCTTGGCCTCGGCGAGTACGTTCATACTGATCGGGCAGATGTCCGGGCAGTAGGTGTAGCCGAAGAACACCAGCGTCCATTGGCCCGCCAGGTCTTGGTTGGTGAACGCCTCGCCGGTGTGCTTGACCAGCTCGGGCACGGCCAGCTGACGGGGTGGGTTAACGATCGCGCCCTGTATCTGCGGGAGCTCGGGGCTCTGCGGCGTTGTCAGCTGTTTGGCGAGCCAGAAACCTGAGACCATCGCGATGAGCGCGATCGCGAATATTACCAGCTTCTTTAAAACCGACAGACCAGCTGGCATCTCAGTAACCCGGATAGTAGGGCAGATAGTGGTCGACCACCATCGCGATGAACAACAACATCAGATAGTTGATCGAGTAGACGAAGGTCTTGATCGCGAGGTGATGGTGATCGGTGAACATCAGGCGCAACACCATGTAGAGGAAATAGCCACCAAGCAACAGCGCCGCCACCAGGTAGATCAGACCGCGCATGTAAGCCAGATAGGGCAGCAGCGTGACCAGAACCATCAGTATCGTGTAACCCAGAATGGCATACTTGGTGAATTCGATACCGTGCGTGACCGGCAACATCGGCAGGTTTACCTTAGCATAATCGTCACGGCGGTGGATCGCAAGCGCCCAGAAATGTGGCGGAGTCCAGGTATAGATGATCAACACCAACAATAGACCGTGTGGATCAACACTGTTGGTTACAGACGTCCAGCCGAGCAGTGGCGGTGTCGCGCCTGCGAGACCGCCGATGACGATGTTCTGCGGCGTCGCTTTTTTCAGGTACATCGTATAAACCACCGCATATCCGATCATGCTGGCGAAGGTCAGCGCCGCGGTGAGCACATTGATCCAGGCCGTCAGAATGAATACGGATGCCGCTGCTAACATCACCGCAAAGATGAAAGCATTTTGTTGTGTGACCTTGCCTTGTGGTAGCGGACGACCTTCGGTGCGTGCCATCCTGGCGTCGTTCTCGCGTTCGACGACCTGGTTGATCACAGCGCCTGCGGCGGCTGCGAGGCCAATTCCCACTGTCGAAACGACAAGCGTGAATAGCGGAATCTGCCAAGGTGGAGAAGCGAGCACAACGCCGACGATCGCGGTCAGCAACAGCAGTGCAACCACCTTGGGTTTACACAGATCGTAATAGTTGCGCCAGTTGGCCGTTTTGATTGCCGATTCCGTCATGAGCGATATTTCTGTTGTCCCAGCATGTGGAGCAATGTCACCATTGTCAGCAACAACAGCGCGGCAACACCATTGTGTGCGACCGCAACAGAAAGCGGCAACGAGAACACGACGTTACTGATACCCAGAGCGACCTGTACAGCCAGCACCAGTAGCAGCCAGCCTGCGAAACGCGGATAACCATTGCTGAACAGTTTGACGACGAGCCACAGTAGATAAAGCGTTGTGATCAGTGCGCCCAGCCTGTGGAGCCAGTGTACCGTGACACGGGCATCGTTACCCATAAAGCCGCCCAGATAGCTCGTAATGCCTTCCTGGCTGAGTTGAAATGCGCCGGCAAAATCCAGGGGCGGTATCCAGTGGCCCTGGCAGGTGGGAAAGTCTGCACAGATGATGGCGGCATAGTTGGCACTGGTCCAGCCACCCAGGGTGATCTGAACGAAGACGATAATCAGACCGATCAGGGCATAATTGCGCAGCGGGCTCCCATAAGCCGGACGGTTACCAGCTCGTAATTTCAAAAACAGCAACAGCAGTAACGCGAGCGTGATGAAGCCGCCGAGTAAATGCCCCATAACGATGATGGGTAGTAGACCCATGGTAACCGTCCACATACCCAAGGCAGCCTGGAAGATGACCAGGCCTAACAACACCAACGGAAGCACAAGTGGTTGACTGCGGTCAGCCCGTGCCTTGATCGCGAGAAAAGCGAGCAGAGCAATGATCAGTCCGAGCGTACCGGCAAAATAGCGGTGGATCATTTCCGGCCAGGCCTTGTCCGCCTCGACTGGTGCATGGGGATACGCCTGCTCGGCAATTTTTATTTCCTCTTCGGTGTCGGGAACATCGATGAAGCCATAACAGCCGGGCCAATCCGGGCAACCGAGACCAGCGTCGACGAGCCGGGTATAGGCACCGAGCAAGACGACGACACCGGCGAATAAGCAACCGAATAAACTGATCTTGTAACTGAGCGATTTTTTATCCAATTTGTGACACCTTGAATAATTTGTTCAGATCATGAATCAACCACTTGCCAGGCATTTCCTCGGTAAAACGCATCATTATGTTGCCAATCGGATCCATCAGATAAACCTCATTGGCATCCGCGTCGCCACTGATTGGTTGCAACACCGCCCGAATCTTTTGTCGGTCCGCATATAGGCGCCTGGCATCCGGGTAGTCGCTTTCAATCAGCGCTTGGAATGTTTTATCGGGTGGTTCCAGATGGACGATCAAGTGCCGCAGTCGGTAGGCATTTTTACCAACCGCTTTATTCACCTGACGAATCTTGAGCAAGGTATCGTTACAGGCCTGGTCACAACTGGCACCGGCAAAATACATCATGTTCCATTTGCGCTTGGTGATGTCGTCGCGCGCGACACCGACGTTGTTGTCATCGACGATTGCTAGTGCTTCGATGTCGATGACCGGTTGAATCAGTTCGCCCTGGTTGGTGAACGCCGTCGGGGTAAATCCGGAAAAAAACAATAGGTAGGCGGCAGCGACCGGTAGCACAAAGGCCGCCACCACAAACCAGAGGGTATAGGGATTCTTTTTTGGCAGCTGGCTTTGTTGGGCCAGATTTTCTGTATCAGACATAGGTCGTTCCATTTCAACTTCTTGTTCGCTTTGTATTGACGGCGAGGTAAATAATCAATAATGCAGCAGACATCGCGAACCACTGGAATGCATAGCCAGTATTTTTCGCGCTATCGAGTTTGAGTGCGGGTATTTCGCGTACAAAACCGTGTTCATCCGCCGCATCCAACCAGAGGATCATTGGCAGCAACTCGTATCCCAGACGCTGCTCGAGTTCTGCCGGATCCAGATACTGCAGTACCATCGGCCACGCCATATTATCGTGTACATTGTCAGCGAGAATCACACCTTTTGAAGGGGGTTTATCTACCAATCCCTTGGAAATAACGTGCGTTGTCGGTGTCTCTATCGCGGGTAGATCCTGCCGCGTGCGCCCTTGCTGCAACCAGCCTCGGTTGATCAGTATCGCGCTGCCATCCGTCATCCTCAGCGGCGTGTACACATGATAGCCGGCAATGCCGTTGTGGATTCGGTTGTCCAGCAGGAATTGATGCTCGGCGTCGTACTCGCCCTCGACAATGACCGGCCTGAAAACGCGATCTTCGATGGCGTGTGGCAGCTCTTGTAGACTGACCGCTGTTAGATTCTTGCGTTCTGTGACTTTCTGGTGCAAATTGGACTTGAATTCTGCGCGACTCAATTGCCATTGCCCGAGCGAAACCATCACGTAGAGAAGAAACAGGGTGACTATCGTCGGCAATATCCCCGGACTGAATGTATAGGGCCCGAAGTTGAGCGTGAACAGTCTTGCCTGGAGTATGGGTTTCACGGATGTCAACTTACACTTACCGTATCTGGAGTATTGCGTGATATTTAAAACAATAATCGTCGTGTTACTGCTTGTCGTCGTTTTCAGTCTCGGGCAAGCACTGTTCTACCTAGTCAGCGCCAAGAGCGATTCCGACAAACTGCTCAGGTCGCTGACCTGGCGTATTGGCTTGTCGGTCTTCATTTTCATCCTGCTACTAATAGGACAGGCCGTGGGTTTGATTCAACCGCACGGCCTGTCTTGAGCTTGCTTGGTAGTGAACGGTTAACTACGAATACCGGTTTCCCTCTGTTAACCGTTGACTGCAGTGGCTTGACTGCTGGACTATAACCAGTAGACAAAGATAAACAGGCCCAGCCAGACCACGTCCACGAAGTGCCAGTACCAGGCTACAGCCTCAAACGCAAAGTGATTGTCCGAGGTGAAGTGACCTTTGATCGCACGCACCAGCATAACCAGCAGCATCGTCGTACCGATGGTGACGTGCATTCCATGGAAGCCGGTCAGCATAAAGAAGGTACTGCCGTAAATACCCGAATCCAGAGTCAGGCCCAATTCCCTGTAGGCGTACACATATTCTTCGACCTGAAAGAACAAAAAGATCATACCTAGCGCAACGGTGGCTGCCAGCCAGATGATCAGTGGCTTGCGATGATCCTGACGCAGCGCGTGATGCGCGATGGTCACGGTCACACTCGAGAGCAGCAGGATCGCGGTGTTGATCGCCGGCAAGCCGGTAGGCCCCATGGCTTTATCGGGGCCGGCCACCGCCGCATTATCCGGGTTTGTCAGTAGTGGCCAAACCGCTTCAAAGCCCGGCCACAGAAGTTCGTGCGTCATCGCATTGTTACTACCACCGGCGAGCCAGTCCATGATGAAGACACGAACATAAAAAAGCACACCAAAGAAGGCCGCGAAGAACATGACTTCGGAGAAGATAAACCAGAGCATGCCGATACGGAATGAACGATCGACCTGTTCGTTGTACTTACCCGCCATCGACTCATCGACGACTGCACCGAACCAGCCGAACAGCAGATAGGCGATCAGCAGCAGGCCGACCGGCAATAGAAGATTTATTTCACCGCCCGCATGGATCGTATTGACGGCACCAATCACCGTCGTGGTCAGTGCAATCGTGCCGACGATCGGCCATTTACTGGGCTCCGGAATATAGTATTCACCATGGTTAGTTGTAGACATTTTTCTAATTTTCCTGCTTTGATATTTATTTGAGGGATGCTGTTGCGTGCTGCGTCCCTGATGGTTTAGTAAAGAATGTATACGACAACGCCAGCTGCGAAATGTCCTCCGGCAAATCCGGATCGACGACGAAGATCACCGGCATCTGCTTGCGTTCGCCTGGCTCGAGTTTCTGTTCGGTAAAGCAAAAGCATTCCGTTTTTTCGAAATACTCGGCAGCCTGTCCGGGTGCGACACTGGGTACGGCCTGACCGGTTATAGCGCGATCGGTCTTGTTGATCGCTACATATTCTACGCGTGTCGGCTGACCCGGATGAACCTTGACCGAGTGTTGCAGCGGCTTGAATTCCCAGGGCATGTTTGCGTTCAAGCTGGCGAGAAACTCGACTTCGACCTCTCGGGACATATCGACCTGCAAAGCGTCTGACAGCGCCAATCGGCCTCCAGTTTTACCGTTGAGACCAGTGATATCACAAAAGACATCGTAAAGCGGTACCAGCGCGAAGCCGAAGCCGAACATGCCGACAACGACAAATAACAGGCGCGAGATCACTCGTGTGTTCGACCTGCTCGCGTTGGTGTCGGCGCTGTTCAGCTGTGATGTCACTCGGACTACCTCTACGTTTTATCTTACTTCACTGTCGGCGGTGTGGTGAAGCTGTGGAACGGTGCCGGTGAGGGCAGGGTCCATTCAAGACCTTCTGCACCTTCCCAGACCTTGGATGTGGCCTTGACGCCGCCACGTTGAGTCTTCAGTACGTTGTAGAGGAAGATCAGCTGGGAGAAGCCGAATACAAACGCGCCGACCGTTGCCATCGCGTTGAACTCAGCGAACTGCAGGCTGTAGTCCGGAATGCGGCGCGGCATGCCGGCCAGACCGACGAAGTGCATCGGAAAGAACAGTACGTTGGACGAAATTGCAGTCAGCCAGAAATGCAATTTGCCCAGCTTTTCATCGTACATATTGCCGGTCCACTTCGGAATCCAGTAGTAAACGCCAGCCATGATACCGAAGGCCGCGCCGGTCACCAGCACATAGTGGAAGTGGGCAACGACGAAATAGGTGTCGTGATACTGGAAGTCAGCCGGTGCGATGCAGAGCATCAGGCCGGTGAAACCACCGATCGTGAACAGGAAGATGAACGCGATCGCGAACAGCATCGGCGTCTCGAAGGTCATCGAACCTTTCCACATCGTGCTGACCCAGTTGAACACCTTGACCCCGGTGGGGATTGCGATCAGCATGGTTGCGTACATGAAGAACAACTCACCGGCGACAGGCATACCGGTGGTGAACATGTGGTGGGCCCAGACGATGAACGACAGGAACGCAATCGAGGCAGTTGCGTACACCATCGAGCTGTAACCGAAAATCTTCTTGCGCGCGAAGGTCGGCACAATCTGCGAGATGATGCCGAAGGAGGGCAGAATCATGATGTAGACTTCGGGGTGACCGAAGAACCAGAACACGTGCTGGAACAGCACCGGATCACCACCACCAGCGGCATTGAAGAAGCTGGTGCCGAAGTGACGGTCCATCAACATCATCGTGACCACGCCGGCGAGTACAGGCATGACCGCGATCAACAGATACGCGGTGATAAACCAGGTCCAGACGAAGATCGGCATTTTCATGTAGGTCATGCCGGGAGCACGCATGTTCATGATCGTCGCAATAATGTTGATCGCGCCCATGATCGATGAAATACCCATTAAGTGCACCGAAAAAATGAAGAAGTCGGTGCTGCTGGGACCATACGTCGTGGACAGCGGGGCGTAGAATGTCCAACCGAAGTTTGGCGCCGATCCCATACCCATCAGGCTCATGACCAGGCTGGCGATCAACAATCCGAACGCACCTGGCAGCAGCCAGAAGCTCCAGTTGTTCATCCGCGGAAGCGCCATGTCCGGAGCACCGATCATCATTGGTACCATCCAGTTGGCCAGTCCGACGAAGGCCGGCATGATCACACCGAACACCATGATCAGGCCGTGCAGGGTGGTCATCTGGTTGAAGAATTCAGGTTCAATCAGTTGCAAGCCGGGTTGGAAAAGTTCGGCTCGGATGACCAGTGCCATGGAACCGCCGACAAAGAACATGATGAAACTGAACCACAGGTACATGGTTCCGATGTCTTTATGATTAGTGCTGAATAGCCAACGGCCAATGCCGGTCGGCTTGTGATCGTGATGCTCGTGGGTTTCTTCGATAACTGCGCTCATAGTTGCCCCTTTGTGTCTGTATGTAATCTATTAAAAATGTCTAGCGTGCTGCTTTGACATCGGCCGGCTGAACCACGTCACCGGTGTCATTGCCCCAGGCGTTGCGTTCGTAGGTGACAACGGCCGCGATGTCAGCGTCGTTGAGCTGTGCACCGAAAGCCTGCATCGAAGTGCCAGAAACGCCGTTAATAATAATATCGATGTGTTTGGCGATATCACCCAAAGCAACAGCACTGCCTTTCAGACCCGGGAAAACGTTTGGCAGGCCTTCGCCATTGGCCTGATGGCAGGCCGCACAAGCCGTTTTGTAGACCTTTTCACCTTGGTTCATCAGATCGGCCTGAGTCCAGGTTTTTTCTGCGCTGGCAGCGGCTTCCGCAGCCATCGCTCTCTGGCTGTCCAGCCAGGCGACATAGTCTTCTTCGGATTTGGCCTCAACAACGACCGGCATGAAGCCGTGATACTGGCCGCACAACTCAGCACACTTGCCGCGGTAGATGCCGGGTTCGGGAACCTCGATCCAGCTTTCGTTGATGTAGCCCGGTATCGAGTCTTTCTTTACACCGAACTCAGGAACCCACCAGGCATGAATCACGTCGTTTGAGGTAAATAGCAAGCGGACTTTTTTATTGACTGGAATGACCATTTTATTGTCGACTTCGAGCAGGTAGTTTTCTCCTTTTTGTTCCATGCCTTCAATCTGTTCCATCGGCGTCGACATATTGCTGAAGAAGCTGACATCCTCGCCAAGATAGTCGTAGTGCCACTTCCATTGATAACCGGTAACCTTGATCGACATCTCTGAATTCGAGGTGTCTTCCATCGCCAGCAGCACTCTAGTGGCCGGTATCGCCATCGCTATCAGAATCAGGAAGGGAATGATGGTCCAGACCACTTCGATCGTGGTGTTTTCGTGGAAGTCTGCAGCGACAGCACCCTTGGCTTTGCGATGTTTGACGATTGAATAGATCATTGCGCCGAAGACGACGATGCCGATGACGACACAAATCCACATCACCATCATGTGGATATCGTACGCGCCCTGGCTGAATGAGGTAACGCCGGGGGTCATGTTGAGCTGATAGGCTGCGTGGGACAAGCCACTGATCAGCATCAGACCTAAAATACCGGCTACTCGGGTAGCTGCTCTCATGTTGACTCCTGAATGGGTATATTTTGTAATTTAAATTCTTGTAACATCGCTTCGGGCCGAGGTGCATTGATCGAGTCAAATCACATTAATTGTCGTGTGCAATCACACACAATTGCCGCAAAGCAAACGCGGGTATCGTAATCGCAAAAACCTTTGATTACAAGTAAAAACGACAATTACTTCTATCTATTAAAATTTTCTTATATTCTTGAATTGCCTTATACAATTATTAAATTGATGCATTGATTTTTTTGATAAAACAGCAGTGCATAAGGTCAGCGGCTATATCTATTTGTTTCTAATGCCTGAGCGGGCTAGCTTCGAGTTATCAATGTCTGCAGCGCAAATTAGCGCGATTTGCACGGAACGCGGATTGACAGTTCCTGTCCAGATCGTAAATCGGCGCGTTAATCGGGGTCAGACTGAAATGGTGCTTACTTAAGCATAAAACGATTTGAGTAGCGTCATTGCGAGGAGCGACAGCGACGTGGCAATCTTATTGTGGCGCGCGATTCAGAAGATTACAAATACAATCTCCGGGAAAAATTCATGCTTCGTGCCTCGCAGTGACCGCATAGTGAATACCTCTTAAGTAAACGCCATTCGGTCCTGACTATAGTTACACGCGTCAATTCGTATCATCATGTTCTGAGGATTGTTGAGCAACGCCTTGAGTTAGCTGCTGGCTTTGCGACAATGCGCCACAATGTGATCTGAATGAACATAACACCGATTGCAGACCATAATTGAAAATGCGCGTTGATAAGCAGCGCTAAGCTAAGGATAGGTCGGGTTTGGAATTGAGATCGATTAAATATATAAGGAATGGTGTCATTCGCAGGGTAATTGGGTAACACAGCAGCTGTATAAAATGCTATTTAACATAATATACATTATGCGTAATTAAAGAACTATCTGATAACACAAGAATCACCCTAAAATCAGCCCTAGGAGCGGCTTCAGCCGCGATCAGTACCTCTGTCAATTCAACCAATTAGCTCTAATATATCGACCAATCCGCTGGGTCATTTCGACCAAAGGGAGAAATCTCCATCGATCCAGAAGATCTGTCAACTCCGTTCAAGATGACGCGCACAGAGAAAGATTCGCGGCTGGCGCCGCTACGCGCATCCCACTCGGACGCGTTATACGCCGTTTAAACGCTTTTCAATTCAAATTTACATAAGAACCATTTAATATGCACACCACGTTTATAAACGAACAACGTAATCGGCTCATGAGAAATTCCAACGCGATCGCATCCATCCGAAACCTTACATTGCTGTTGCTATGCTTATGCATCAGCCCGCCAATCGCCGCCAAAGCCCCATCTTTCGAATTGCCGAGCGATACCGGCACATTCGCTCTGGAGCAATACCGCAACCAGGTCGTTTACGTCGACTTCTGGGCATCCTGGTGCATACCGTGCCGATATTCGTTTCCGTGGCTGAACGAGATGCACGCCCGCTACGGCGAGGATGGTTTCAAGATCATCGCCATAAATCTCGATAAAGACAAAGCCAAGGCGCAACGCTTTCTCAAACTGATCCCGGCGAATTTCGAGATCGCCTATGACCCGAAAGGCACAGTCGCCGACCTGTACAATCTCAAGGTCATGCCCACGTCTTATCTGATCGACCAGCAAGGTATTCTGATTCACAAACACAAGGGATTCAAACCCAGCGATGGTGACCCGATGGAAGCTAGAATCAAGAAAATACTTGATAAATAGATAATAATAACAATAATCTATATTATATATTTAATCCTTTTTATAACATGCTGGCGGCGCTATCTTTTAGCTGCCGTTACCCGCTCGATGGCAATGCTCGCCAGCGTCGCTAGCTAGCCCGCATCTCTCACCAGGCGGCGTAGGACATGCGGGCTAGTCCCTCGCTTAATCGCCGCCGCGATTGTCTGCCAGCCTCACCCCAAACACCGAAAAATGATCTATAACTATCTACATTAATCTAATTAATCTAATCATAAACTTGCGACTTTTTTGATTCCGTTATTGAGGGATGACCATGCTATACCGTTTAGCTGCAGTGACGCTTGCCAGCACCTTACTCGTTTCATGTGGAGATGAAAGCCCATTCTCGGATTTCACGACCTCGACCACAACGACGACCACCAGTGGCGGCGGCGGTGGTGACGGTGGTACGGTTACCGGCACGGGCACCGGTGGCGGTAGCGTTTCTGTCAGCAGCATTGTGCGCAAGACACAAATTCCGTTAACGCTCCCGGACGGCATGGGTGGAACGGTGGGCGCGGCTTTCGTGTCATATGACATGGGTAACGGCGATACATCCATTTCCTATATCCTGGACGATTCCACCAACTGGCATATCTTCAGACCCGATGCCAGCGGGCCGTTTAAACTGTATTCGCGACCGGCAATGGACCTCCCCTATACGACCACATCGGGCGATGGTAACAAGATACTATTACAAAGGTACACAGATGTGGTTGACTACACGGACGGAAACGTGACCAGTATTGGTTCTCTACTCGGCGCGTTCACGTGGCCCCAAACCATCAGCGACGCAGGTGACGTCGTCGCATTCGTATCGAATGATGACTTGGCCCCCGGGACCAACCCCGCAGGTGTCAATCAGTTATTCACGTTATCAACCGATGGCGCCGACACCTACAATCAAATCACGTCGTTCACGAACAATCACAGGATCGATTCTGTCGTCATTTCCGGCGACGGCAGGCGAATATTTTTCGGTTCAAACAGCGATGTGCTCGGAGATGTCACTGTCTCGGGCAATGTATACGAGGTCTTCGCGATCAACACCGACAGCAGCGGGCTTGCCCAGTTGTCTAATTTTAATACGGCTGAGGTTCGCGTAACCCGTTCCAGTTCCGACGGCAGTGTCATCGCGGTCGAGGCCATGGATCTCATCGTCCCTGACGTGAAACATATCCTGGCCTTTAACACGGCAACCGGTACACACACTGAGATTGCGGCAACATTTGGTCTTAATTCTACAGTCCACTACGATATGTCGGCCGATGGCAGCAGGGCGACGTACCTAGCTGCCGGCGTTATTTCTGGAACCAAGGATATCTATGTTGTTAACACTACCAGCGGCGATAAAGACGTTGTGTTAACCGAAAGTGGGTTTATAGGCAGCCTGCAGATGAACACCAATGGCAGCCAGGTCAGCTTTTATTGCAACACCGCTTTGGACACACCGATCGGTGCCGATGAGCAAAGTATTCAGGTCTACACGATGACACTATAGTAGGTTGTTTAGTACGAGTGCGCCCATCCCGTGCGCACGAAAAAACTTTTAAGGTGCCGCCGACACCTTTCACGTGAACCTTCCTTGCAACGCCGCGATGTTGAATTGCAGCAGCGACTTTGAGCGCGAACATGTAAAATCGGCGGTTCACGATCAATTGCAATTGAATAAAACCAGCCGTGTCCGATCTTCTTCAGCTACCCTTGCCCTCGTTGTCGTCCAAAGCTACACATTGGTGCCGCCTGTACGGCAGTTCACTGGCGCTGGCCACGGTCGAGGCGGCGAAGAGCCATAGAACCGGACCGGTGGTGCTGGTCGTGGACGATCTCGCCCACGCTCATCAGCTAAACGCGGAAATCACCTTTTACAGCAGCGAGCAACACCCAATCCTGCACTTGCCTGACTGGGAGACGCTACCCTACGACGTGTTCTCACCGCTCCAGGAC
>JABDQW010000297.1 GCA_013042055.1 Gammaproteobacteria bacterium
CCCTCAAGCGCCATGGCGGCGTTGCAACTTTTGCCAAGGACTACGGCCATTAGCTGCAAGTCGCGTCTTGCCCTGTCGCTTGAGGATCAGCGCTAATTCTGTGTTCAACTGCGGAATCTAGGTTAAAGGATTACGCTCCATCCACCTATATGGTATAATTTATAACTGGTGCCGATCATGTCTGGCCCAAGACCATGCGTGACAATTCTTGTTGTACTTCTCGTTGCGACAACTGCTGACGCTGCCCAATGTGTTTACGTCTCGTCATATCACAAAGGTTACGCCTGGTCAGACGGCGTAGAACGCGGATTATTGAAGACTCTGGATGGCAAATGCGAAATTACCATCTTCAATATGAACACCAAATATTTCAAAGACGAGAAGTCGATCAAGAATGCGGCTCTCGAAGCTAAGCAGCTGATCGATCAAACACAGCCTGATGTCGTTATCGCATCAGACGACAATGCGTCAAAATACCTGATTGTTCCCTATTACAAGGACGCGACTATACCGTTCGTATTCTGCGGTGTTAACTGGACAGTCGAGCAGTACGGTTATCCGTTCTCAAATGTCACGGGCATGATCGAAGTTGCGGCCGTCGAACAAATGTTCGACAAAGCTGCAGCGATAATAGGACAGATCACGCGCGCTTACTATATCGGAGCAGACACATTAACCGAGAAAAAAAATCTGCGCCGTTTCCAATCCGCAGCCGCCGCAAAAAATATCAAAATCGACAGCCGACTGGTGTCGACGATGAAACAATGGATTGGAGCCTATGAAGATGCTCAACAAGCCGATCTCATCATCATGGGCAGTTATGCGGGTATCGGCGACTGGGATGAAGCGGCGGTGTTGACGGCGATCAAGCCGATCACAAAAACGCTGAGTACAACCAACCATGGCTGGATGATGCCATTTACCATGTTTGGTATGACCAAAATACCGGAAGAACAGGGTGAATGGGCAGGCAAACTGGCCATCGAAATCCTCCGTGGAACAAAACCGTCAGCTATTCCCATCATCCCCAATCGTAAATTCAATCTTATCGTCAACAACGCCTTACTCGAAATTGCACAAATCAAGCTTCCCCTATTTATCCGGCTCAGGGCACAGCTTTACTAATGATGAGCGAGCTGCAGCCAAATTACGACAAGTCCTACCGCTACATCATTTTTTCATTGATTTTCGTAAGTCTGGCAGTACTGTCTGTGATGGTCATGCTGGTGATCACCAACAACATTATAACCATCCGGAAACAGCTCAGCGGCAGCGCCCAACTGATATTTCAGAATACCCAGGAATCCTTGCACGCGAGCGAGCACGTTCTGGACGCTTATCTCGCCTACTTTAGCACCGTCGGCATCGTTGATTATCGCAAACTGGAGGAGTATTCGCGCGCGATACGAAAAGAACATCCGTTCATACACAGTACACAATACATGATCCGTGTACAGCATAGCGAGCTTGAAGACTTTTTGAACGAACGCGAACGCGACGGTTACGCCGATTTTCGTGTAACCGAATATGATCACGACGAGTTCCGCAAGCTTGTACCCGTTGCGGAACGCGGTATCTACTATCCCATTGTATTCATCGACCCGATGGATATACCGTCCTTGCCGCTACTCGGATTTGATGTGCTGTCTTTCCCATCGATTAGTGATGCCGTCGAGAAATCGATCAACACCGGCAAACCGCGCGCCAGCAAGCCCTTTAATTTTCATACTGGTGAAAGTGGCTATACGATAGTTACACCGATCTATACCACCAATGATCTACCCAGGGAAACGATCCAACGCTATGACCTGGCAACGCGTCTGGTAGCAGTCGCCGTAAAAACAGACAATATCCTCGACAGTCTGGCGATAAGTGAAAATCAATCCTTGTCCTATTCCTATTTTGATGCTGACAGCAGAACGTATTCGCTTTCAAGAACGATTAATCCACACGCGATAGACCGTGAATCACATTTCCCTGTTTATAGTAGTTCGTATACGTTGGATGTTGCAGGTCAAAGTTATGAAATCGAACTCATGCAGCAAATGACCTGGGCAGATCTCAACTACAAATGGCTGGCCCTTGCTTTTTCGGTAACAGCTGGATTTATGCTACTGTCGTTCAATTTTGTTAACTTACGCATCCGCAGTGCAAAAGAAAGACAGCGTGCACAAGCCGAAATCTTCAGGGAACGAGAACACGCCCAAGTGACACTTCATTCGATCAGCGAAGCCGTGATCACCACTGACGTCGAAAAAGAAATCGTATATATGAATCCAATTGCACGCCGCATCACCGGCTGGAACGAGGAAGAAGCGATCGGCATGCCCATCAACACCGTATTCAGGTTGATTCACGAAGACACCAGAGAACCGACCAACAGTACGGTCGACCAATGCCTGGAAACCAATAGTACCGTATCGTTTGACGATCCTGCCCTGCTGATCAATAAGAACGGTGATGAATTCACGGTTGAAAACTCCTCCTCACCGATTCGCGGTCATAACGGCGAAGTAATCGGTGCCGTACTTGTCTTCAAAAATATCACACACATACGCAACCTGTCGAAGAAAATGGAATTTCAGGCGACGCACGATTCCCTGACCGGTTTGGTCAACCGCCATGAGTTTGAGCACCAGCTGAAAATCGCCGTCAACTCAGCCAGGGATGATAACAGGCAGCATGCGATCTGCTACCTGGATCTCGATCAATTCAAAATCGTCAACGATACCTGCGGCCATATCGCCGGAGATCAGCTGTTGAAAGAAATAGCGGCGCTAATGCCACATAACATAAGAGCAAGTGATTGCCTGGCGAGGCTGGGTGGCGATGAGTTTGGCGTACTGATGTTCGACTGCCCGATCAAACAGGCCGCGAAAGTCGCAGAAAATCTGCGTGCAACGATCAGAGACTTTACTTTCTGTTGGGACAAAAAGACCTTTGATGTTGGCGTCAGCATCGGACTGGTTCCGATACAAAATGACAGCGGCTCCGTCCAGGATGTACTGCGGCGTTCTGATTCTGCCTGCTATATCGCTAAAGACCTCGGTCGTAACCGCGTCCACCTGTACACCCCGGATGATATAGAGATATCCAGGCGTCACGGTGAGACTCAATGGGTAACTCGCATCAAGAAAGCCCTCGAACAAAATCATTTTCAGCTGTATTTACAGGCAGTGAAGCCCATCAGTGGCACTCTAGCCGACACCCATTATGAGGTCTTGGTGCGCATGCTCGATGAGACTGGCGATGCCATCCCGCCAATGTCGTTTATTCCCGCTGCTGAACGCTACGACTTGATGCCAGCACTCGATCGATGGGTCATCAGCTCGACCTTCCAGTTAATCGGTACGCAGCAAAGCAGTAGACGAAGCGCGCCGATCTACAACATCAACCTATCCGGACAAACGCTATCCAACAAAGACATTTTAGAGTTTATTCGCGAGGAATTGGACAATCATGCAATCGATGCCAGTCGTATTTGCTTTGAAATAACAGAAACCGCGGTGATCGCTAACCTTTCCCTCGCGATAGATTTCATCGGTAGAATGAAGCAAATGGGCTGCATGTTTGCCCTTGATGATTTTGGTAGCGGCCTGAGTTCGTTTGCCTATCTGAAGAAGCTACCTGTCGATTTCTTGAAGATCGATGGTGAATTCGTACGCGATATCATCGATGATCCGATGGACCGCGCGATTGTGTCGGCCATCAACGACATCGGCCACGAAATCGGCCTGACCACAGTGGCTGAATACGTTGAAAACGAAGATATCCTGACGTTGCTAAAGGAACTCGGGGTCGACTATGCTCAGGGTTACGGTGTAGACAAACCCAAATTATGGCGCCCCGACAACGTAGTCCCGCTCACCGCTCACAAATCAGGTTCCGCATAGGTAAAAAAATCAATTCACCGCAGAGACGCGGAGGTTAATAATAGAGTGGGTGATCAAGCCGCAGGCCCGAGCGTCAGTTGTTTGATTTCCTCCAGCCTGTCCCTTAACACAGCCGCTTCCTCGAACTCTAGATTACGTGAATGTTCATACATCTGTTTTTCGAGATGTTCGATCTCCTTTGTCAGTTTGTCAGCTGACATACGCTGGTATTCAGCCCGCTCCTCGGCGACTTTGCGTATCGCAGAACGGTACGTCTGTCCGGGTTTATGTTCATAGCGGGCTTCGAGGATATCGGTCACCTGCTTGCTAATCGTGGTTGGTGTGATGCCGTGTTCGGTATTGTACGATTCCTGTTTAGCACGGCGTTCACTGGTGATGGTCATCGCACGTTTGATCGAAGCAGTGATGCTGTCAGCATAGAGTATTGCCATGCCGTTAACATTACGCGCTGCACGGCCAATACTTTGGATCAACGAACGTTCCGAGCGGAGAAAACCTTCCTTATCGGCATCCAGAATTGCCACCAGCGATACCTCGGGTATGTCCAGACCTTCACGTAACAGATTAATACCAACCAATACATCGAACTCGCCCAGGCGAAGGTCACGTATAATTTCGACCCGTTCAACGGTATCGATATCTGAATGAAGATAGCGTACGCGCACCCCGTGCTCCAGCAGGTACTCGGTCAAATCCTCGGCCATGCGCTTGGTCAATGTCAAAATCAGCACACGCTCACCCTTGGCGACACGCTGACTGATTTCCGAATGGACATCGTCGACCTGGGTGCTCACCGGTCGTACGTCGATCAGCGGATCGAGCAAACCGGTTGGCCGTACGACCTGCTCGACAATGGCGCCAGAATGGTCATGCTCATACGGACCCGGCGTCGCTGAAACGTACAGACACTGCGGTGCCAGCGCTTCAAACTCTTCGAATTTCAACGGCCGATTATCCAGCGCTGATGGCAGGCGAAACCCATACGTCACCAGGTTTTCCTTGCGCGAACGGTCGCCTTTGTACATTGCCCCCAACTGGGGCACAGTGACGTGGCTCTCGTCGATCACCAGTAGTGCACTATCGGGCAGATAGTCGAACAAACACGGTGGTGGCTCTCCAGCTTGTCTTTCCGACAGGTAACGTGAATAGTTTTCGATACCGTTGCAATAGCCCAGTTGCTGCATCATCTCCAGGTCCAGTTTGGTGCGCTCTTCCAGTCGCTGCGCTTCGACCAGCTTGTTGTTGTCCCGCAAATCGTGCAGACGCTCGCGCAGTTCGACACGAATCAGGTCGATGGCCTTGACAATGGTGTCGCGAGGTGTGGCGTAGTGCGTTTTGGGATAGATGGTCAGGCGAGCGACCTTGCGTAAAACCTCACCCGTCAGCGGATCGAAAAAACTCAGCAGCTCGATTTCTTCATCGAATAATTCGACGCGCACCGCTTCGCGCTCAGATTCAGCCGGGTGAATATCGATGACATCACCACGCACCCGGTAGCAACCCCGCCTGAGTTCAACGTCGTTGCGAGTGTACTGCAATTCAGCCAGACGCCGCAGTATATAGCGTTGATCAACCAGATCACCGCGCACCAGATGCAGAATCATGGTCATATACGATCGGGGATCACCCAAGCCGTAGATCGCCGAAACCGTTGCAACAATGATGGTGTCTTCGCGTTCCATGATCGCTTTGGTGGCAGACAGCCGCATTTGCTCGATATGATCATTCACCGATGCGTCTTTCTCGATATAGGTATCGCTGGCGGGCACATAGGCTTCGGGCTGGTAATAATCGTAATAAGAGACGAAATACTCCACGGCATTGGTGGGAAAGAACTCTTTCATTTCGCCATAGAACTGCGCTGAAAGCGTCTTGTTCGGTGTTAAAATCAAGGTGGGGCGTTGGATCGTCTGGATGATATTGGCGACAGTGAACGTCTTGCCCGAGCCGGTCACGCCCAGCAGCGTTTGCTTGGCCAGACCGGCTTCTACACCCTCGACCAGGCTACTGATCGCTTCAGGTTGATCCCCCGCTGGTAAATAATCGGTCTTTATTTCAAAACGCCTCGACATTGAATTACAATACGCCTACAACTCGATCAATCGTGCATATGGAATCAGACTCTTGAGCATAAAAACTTCAAACCGTATTCAGCGGGTCAAACCGTCCCCTACTCTTGCCGTCACCGCGCTCGCTAATCAGTTACGCGCCGAAGGCCGTGATGTCATCGGACTCGCCGCAGGTGAACCGGATTTTGATACACCGGACCACATCAAACAGGCCGCCATCAAGGCGATCAACAACGGCATGACCAAGTACACTGCCGTCGATGGAACGGCCGGACTCAAGCAGGCCATTATAAACAAGTTCAAGCGGGATAATGGCCTTGATTATAGCGCTGACCAGGTCCTGGTCTCAGTCGGCGGCAAACAGGCGATCTACA
>JABDQW010000298.1 GCA_013042055.1 Gammaproteobacteria bacterium
CGATGAGGCAGATATCGCTGCACTGGTCGACGCGATACAGGAGGCCAAAAGGCTATTAGGCTAGGAAGCACAGGTGCCAACTAACAACCTCTACAAGAGCGTACTGCTGGATCATTTCCATCATCCAAGGAACAAAGGTGACCTGGAGGATGCAGACATCGTTCGTCGCGGCAACAATCCCAGATGCGGTGACGAAGTCGAGGTCGGGCTCTTCGTTCACGGCAACTTCATCGACAAGGTGAAATTCCGCGGCCGTGGCTGCTCGATTTGCATCGCTTCCGCATCGATGATGACTGAAGCGGTCAGCGGCCGATCTGCCGATGAAGCGCGCCATCTCTGCGATTCGATGCAGAACTGGTTGGGACAGAGCACCGGTCAAGTAGTGGGTGAGGCGCCTGAGGTGCTGGAAGCTTTATCAGCCGTGCGTGAATACCCGGCACGTCGCCGCTGTGTCCTGCTTTCCTGGGAGGCGCTGGCAGATGCAATCAACGATATGTAAACTCATAAAACACCGAGACGGCGGCTATCGCCAATCTGGAAAAGGCAGCGTCGTTTATGTATGCGCTCAGTGAGGCGGGTTGTGAATTTGCGCTCGATGATTTTGGTAGTGGCTTGTCATCATTTACCAACCTGAAGTGCCTGCCGGTTGACTATCTAGAGATCGATGGCGCTTTCCTTGGAGAGATCGCAAATGATCCTATTTATTATTCGATGGTTAAGTCCATCGACGAAATTGGTCATGTGATGAAGAAGACCGTAGCCAAGTTTCACAATTATTGCGTGTTTTTATTTATTCTTTCGTGAAAACAATGTCACCATACCAGGCAGTGGCTGATTCTTTTGTGTTATCAGTATCCGTCATGATGGCCACACCCGATATCATTGCAGGCTCTTCGCCGAAGGCCTTTTTGTAGTCCTGATAAATATTCCGCGTCTCGGTTATCCACTTCTGAACTTTTTCATCTCCACTCTCGACCACAAACATCATCACCCTGTCCGTGTAAGGATTTGCAACCACCGTACCCGCAGGGCTGTTACTCCCCCAGATGTAGGAGATCGCCCTGTATGGAACGTCGTGCCCAAAAATTGCCGTGGCGGCCTTGTGCTTTAATCGCTCGAAGTATCCAACCCTGTCTGGATCTAGCGCGAAGGTAATGTAAATTCTCGCGGGATAGTCATCACCATCCTTAGTTGTTACATCGCCCTTCTGCAGAACATTATCTACTTTCCAGCGCCATTTTAACACTGGATACTCGGCTGGGTTGACTGTCACCGCCCGCGTCAGACCGGAAGCGGACTGTTTGCTGACAGCTTTTACTACGACTGTGTTGCCGGCCTTTTCTAGCGAGTAATTGGTATGCTGCTCGATCTTGTTGAATGTCAGTGGCTCCCAATCAGGTGGCAGGCTTTCGCTTACTTCAGCTGATGAAAACATGCCTACTTCTAGATCACCCGGCAACATAGCATGCGCCAGACCAGCCCCGCTAAGTATGTAAGAAAGCATGACTGCATTAAACTTGGGTTTTATACTGTTACTGTATTGCGCCCCGTTCATTCATACACTCCATTTGCATAAAAGCATGACCAATACATCGATAGACACATACATCCAACCACAGTTCGACCAAGCCTCGATGGAATCGTTGGATACAGACATCTGCACCAAACGGCACGTGACTTCTCTCAGCTTGTTCTGTACTTAAGCCGGTCCGCTTTGAAAGCTGATAATTCAAGTTATTTTCAACTCAGCGACATTCTGAAATTGACTGACAACATTAAATGATTCCACTTTCAGTTGCAGTAGAACGCAATCGCGCTCGTTGACGAAATCACTCAATTGTGGGTGTTTACGAATGTAGAGCTGCAACAGTTCGTTGTGCTTTGCATCGTCGGCCTCACTGACTACACCTTGGACGGAAATAGCCACTGTACTGTGATAATCCGTCGACTTGTTGGTGCGGTTATCGATTAGCAATGAGGCGTGCGGGTTTGCCAGCAAGTTTGCGTATTTCTTGGTCGCCCTGTAGGTCGCGAACACGACCCAGCGCAAGTCAGGCGTAACTGCGAATGCCATCAAACTTGTATAAGGCTGCCGATCATGCTGGGTTGCCAGAACACCCTGCACCTGGGCGTTCAGCAGGTGACTAACCGTCTGGTACAGTTGCTCTTGTGTCGTCATTGTTATGGATAACGGAACGTATACCGTATAGTTTATCGCAATTTCATTGTAGGGTTTTCTATCACTTCCTGGTTTTCTTCGATATCAGTCGTGTTGACTTTGGTGCCCTTGGCAAGACGTGTCAACGCCGATGCATGTACCCAGTTAAGTGTCGTGGATATAGACACCGTTGTATGGCTAGCTCGCATTTTCGTCATTCGTTAACCAGTCTAGCATCTGCTGCTGAAGTTTCTGATACTCCGCGTCGGTTGTCAGCGTACCAAGCCATTCAGGATGCTGGCGCAGTTCTTTTATGAGTTTATGCCATTGTTTAGGCAGTGGCCGTTTTATGTTACTTGCCAGTTGTAAACTGTTTTGGGCTGCATGTCCACGCCGTGTCAAGTCATGTAACAACTTGCGCTGTCTCAGGTAGAGCAGACTGATCGTCGTGTCATCCACGCACAGCCATACATGTCCGCGCCAGGCGGCTTTTAACTCTTGCTGGTAGCGGCGCGCTGCTGCCCATCCCGCACCCAGGGCTGCGCCCAACATCGTCGCTGCACCTAGACTTAAACCGCCAACCATCAAGTCAATACCCGCTCCAGCCGCGGCGCCCTTTAATGCGGTGGCACCTGCATTGAGCCCGAAAGTCTTGAACATGCCGGGTGAAAATATATCCAGCTCCCATTTTCCATCGCGCACGGGTAATTGTTGCAGGTCGACGTCCACCTGGGTAAAGGCGAATATTGTCAGCAAATCCTGCAACGCATGCTGCTCTGCTTCACGTACGTAATCCTGCATGGCTGCTACATCGGTCTGAGTAATGCCGCTCTTATCTTGTACTTCTCGTCGATAACAGGCGACGTCGGTGAGCATTTGGAAGATACGACGGGCGGCTGCTTGATTCAGGCTTGACCAGATCTTCTGGCGACTATCGATTAGCGCTTGCAGAGCATCGTAACGATCTTCAATCAGGCTTTGCAGTTTCTGGTACAGCCGCTTCTCAGCTTCGAAATCGAAAGCCACGGTATCAAACTCAAGTGCCGCGTGAAGATTAAACTGTGCCATCTGTTCGCGCCACCGCTTCAGGGCGGCACTGTTACCAGCGATAAAATTAAACACTGGAAGAATCGGCTTGCCGGCCTTGCTCAAAATTTCGACTTCATCGCGGTACTTGCCAAGGAAAGGTTCACGTACATCAATGACATACAGCAGCACATCACTATTGAGTGATTGCCGCAGCACTTTGGTTTCTTGAACGAAATCTGGAAAGTCATCTGCCTGTGCAATAAAAGCGCGTAGTAGATCAACTGGCAATCTTGCTTGCAGTGATTTCGACAGGTCCTCCAGTACTTGTAGCAAAGCACTGGAGTCTTCAAATCCTGGGGTATCGAATAGATTCAATACCTCATCGTCACCTGTGTAAATTCCTGATTTTTCTATGTAACGCGTCGTGCCTGCCGCATCGTCGATGTCACCGAAGCGATCGTCTCGTAGCAGAGTTCGAATCAGTGACGTTTTTCCAGCATTGGTATGGCCCACAACAGCCACTTTGATTGGTCGGTAACGGCTTGTGCGCTTTGTCTTTGCCATTGCCCTAAACCGTACTCATACGAATAACGTGATCGGCAGGGATTTTGCAAGCTTCCGCCAGGCGATACCAGGCAGCCAGTCGTTTTTCTGATATCGGCGCATGATCGTCACTTTGCATTAAAACCAACCAACGTTGCGCGCAGTCCGCCATCAAGCTGGCGATCGTACGCTGTATGCCGCGATCAGGTGCTCGTGCAGACGAAACCACCACGGCGACTGACGGGCATTCGTTACTCCGCAGCGTTTGGAGAATACGCGCCAGCGATTCACGATCAGTCACCTGACCGAGATCATCACCGGCAGTCATTGATACCGGTGGCCAGGTCAGGCTCTCGTCAAGTTCGACCGCGATCCAACACGCTGCATCTGTGAGTGTGTGCGACACAGGTGTTTTGGCAGGTGTGGCAGCGATTATTGGCGGGGGTATATCCTCATCGATTATTTGACCGTGACCCGCCAGCGGCATCAACTGTTGACGCAAATTGATATAGTACGGCAAGTAGTAATCAAGAGCGAAGTGGCGGCAGGCATATCCGCGCTTTATCGCGGACAAGCCCCAGAGCAGCAGTCGCGGCACGATGCCAAAACAAAGCAATGCCCCCAACAAAAACTGCGCCCAACGGTAGCGATGCTCATTCGTTAATATTAATTCCGGACCTATTCGCGTCGCAAGCACCTGATCTGCCGACGGTGTGGCTAGCCCAATTGTCTCCAGCGGTACACTTAGAAGGTATGTCAGTCTTACAAAGGCAGCGTCAGACAATAAGGTTGTACCCCAGACAAAGTCATATTGACGAACCGTTAACAGCAGCACTAAATAAGCAACGCCAAAAAGCAAATACACCAGCCATAGTTGATGTGTTATGGTGCTGAATTGCCACTTGCCTAATGTGTTACCAAAATTGCCTGCCAACCACGCGCGGTCTGCCTGGGTGCCGGTTTCACTTTTATCTTCAAGATGTCCAGGCAACCAGCTCGCCAGCCTGGCTAACACACCCGCTGTCAAACTCTCGATATTCAGGCTGATGCCGACCAGCCACAGCAACATGGATATAAAATTAAAGCCGAGCAACACCAGCAGCAACCAGTAGATATTGATGGTATGATTGTCGGTTACTGCATACATGACCCCCAGTACACCCAGCAGGGCCGCCACAACCAAAGCAGTGGCTTTAGCATAGCGCGATAGTCTGGCAGCACGTCCCAGTACCGAAGCCAGATCATACCGCTCAACCAGACACTTGGCCCGTTGCCACAAGCGATCCTCAAAATCAGCGTTGACCGCGAGACCATCCGATACTTCAGCAGCATCGCAGGTAAGTGTGTGCTCGGCTTCAATACAACGTATCTGTTCGATCTGTATGCGCTTGTCGAAATTTGAAACTGTCACTGTAAGATTCTGCACATCATTGGATGAAATGTTGGGGCATTTTATCCAGCCGTCGCATATTTGTAACTAACGAAAAACCAAATGAAAAACTGCTCGGTCAGAAATCGAGCATCTAACCCGCATGTTGCATTCTCATGCAACATGCGGGCTAAAAGCTCCAGTGAAACATACGATCAGCGCTGATGACACGATATCAGCGGAGAACTATGGGTATCTATGGCTATTGTGCCGATGTCTGCTGTGCCTGTTCAGGTCGACTATTGAGGGTTACAGCAACGCGAGTGGCTGCTAATTCGTTCGTTTCGACAGCGATCATGGGTGAACGTTCTAGGTATAGCTTGATAATACCCCCAATATCATTCACGCCTCTTGACCTGTCGTCTTGCCTTTGACAGAGTCGGGTTCATCGATAAATGAGGAATAGCTTCATTATGCCAATCAAGACCGCAGAATTGTATGAACAATTGATAGCCAGTGC